>CAZGOL010000041.1:0-17325 GCA_964527755.1 uncultured Ottowia sp. | reverse complement strand
CGCTTCAAGGACTACATCGCGATCCCCAAGGTCAACGGCTACCAGTCGCTGCACACCACGTTGGTCGGCCCTGCCAGCATCAACATCGAATTCCAGTTGCGCACGGAGGCGATGGATCTGGTCGCCGAGTCGGGCGTGGCCGCGCACTGGCTCTACAAGGTGGGCGAACACGCTGGTCTGGACGCACAACTGGGCACGCAATGGCTGCAGTCGATGCTGGACATCCAGAACGAGACACGCGACGCCGCCGAATTCTGGGATCACATCAAGGTCGATCTGTTTCCCGACGCGGTGTACGTGTTCACGCCCAAGAGCCGGATCATGGCGCTGCCACGCGGCGCGACGGTGGTCGACTTCGCCTACGCGATCCACAGCAACGTGGGCGACCACACGGTGGCCGGCAAGGTCAACGGCGAGCAGGTTCCGCTGCGCACCGAGCTGACCAACGGCGACATCGTGGAAGTCATCACCGCCGCGCACTCCACGCCCAACCCCGCCTGGTTGGGTTTCGTGCGCACGGGTCGCGCGCGCTCGAAGATCCGCAACCACCTCAAGACCCTCGCGCAGGACGAGTCGCGCGAGCTGGGCAGCAAGCTGCTGGCGCAGGCGCTGCGTGCCGAGGGCGTGAGCAAGCCACCCGGCAACGACGACGAGGACAAGCCCATCTGGGACAAGCTGCTGCGCTTCACCGGCAACCGCTCGCGCGAGGAACTGATGGTCGACATCGGTCTGGGCAAGCGCAGCGCCAGCATGGTCGCCAAGCGACTGGTCACGCAACTGGCGGCGCGCGGCTTCAAGCCCGACGCGCTGCTGCTCACCCAGGCGCGCTACACCGCGCACGAAAACCTGTCGCAGGGAGCCGTCATCGTGGACGGCGCCGAGAACGTGTCGATCAAGTTCGCGACCTGCTGTCGGCCGATTCCCGGCGATGGGCTGCTGGGTTATCTGGGTCGGGGTGAAGGCCTGGTGGTGCACACCGACGAGTGCGCCGTGGCACGTCGTCTGCAGCACAAGGATGCCGAGCGCTTCATCACCGTGGGTTGGGCCGACGAACCGGTGAGGCAATTCGAGGTGGGCATCGTCGTCACCGTGGTCAACGGCAAGGGCGTGCTGGCACGCGTGGCGGCAGCGCTCGCGGCAGCCGAAGTCGATATCGTTCACCTCGGCATGAGTGATGAGGCGGGTCAGGAAGCACTCGATCTGCGGTTTGTCATCACCGTGCGCGATCGCGCCCACCTGGACACTGTGCTGCGTCACCTCAAGCGCACCCAGTCGGTGTTGCGCGCCTCGCGCATCACGCCAACGGCTTGACGTCAACGCCGGATGCGCGACAGGTGGCACGCATCGACGGCAAGACCCACCGGCCGCACACATCCCCCCGGCAACACCGGCTCAGGCGTGCCGCCCCGCCGCGCCCGGCACCGGGTAGCTGACCGCCAGCACTTCGATCTCGACGGGACCCCTCGGGGTCGGCAGTTGCAGCACGTCGCCAACGCGCGCGCGCAGCAAGGTGCGCGCCACAGGGCTGATCCAGCTCACCTCGCCGCGCGCGTTGTCGGCTTCGTCGATGCCCCTGATGGTGATGGTCCGCTCGGCTCCAGCCCCGTCGACGTAAGTCACGGTGGCTCCGAAGAAGATCTGCTCGCCCCCGTGGTGCGCACTTGGGTCGGTCACTTCGGCGATCTCCAGCCGTTTCGTCAGAAAACGGATGCGCCGATCGATTTCGCGAAGGCGCTTCTTCCCGTACAGATAGTCGCCATTCTCGCTGCGGTCACCGTTCTTGGCCGCCCAGTGCACCGTCTCGACCACTCTGGGACGCTCGTCGTCGATCAGGGCCATCAATTCGGCATGCAGCCGCGCGTAGCCCGCCGGCGTGATGTAGTTGCGCCCGCCGGCCGGCAACGCTGGCAGTGCCACGTCGTCCGCCCCGTCGTCGCGATCGGTCTCGCGCGTGAACGCCTTGTTCATGAACCCATGATAGCCATGTGACAATGGATTGATGCCGTCGGCCGCATCACCATCCGCCGCACCATGAACACCGGTGCCGCACGGTTTCGGATGAGCCCGTGGATCGACGCGACCCGGCGCCTGGTGCTGGGCACACACGTGCTCAACGGGGCTTCGGTGGCGCTCGGCATGTTCGTGATTGCGATGTTGGCCTTTATCTGGTTGGGTCCCGCAGCCGCCACCAACGCCAGTGTGGGAGCCATCATCGCCTTGATTGCCGACAACCCGCGAGCGCGCCGCGGCAAGTTCCTGCACCTGATCGCTGCACCCCTGATTGGCGTGCCGCTGTTTCTGGCCGTGCAGCTGCTGCGCGTGCACCCGGTCGAGCTGGGTCTGCTGCTGGTGCCTGCCACCTTTCTCGCCTTCCTGTCCACGGCGTGGGGCCGGCGCGGGATGCCGGTGGCCGCCGCCATCATGCTCGGAATGCTGCTGGCGATGGCACCACGACCCGCCGCCGACCTGCACGAAGCATTGCAGCGCGCTGCATGGTGCGCGCTGGGCGCCGGCCTGTACCTGCTGTGGGGCACGTCCAGCAACGCCCTGCTGAATGCCCGATACCGCACGCAGACCATGGCCGAACTGCTGTTGACGGTGGCGGCACTGCTGGCCACGCACGCGCGGCGCATCGCGCCCGGGCCCGCCTCCGACGCTGGCGGCGCCGACCCACGCGCGCTGGGTGAAGTGCTGCGCCGCCAGGCCGCACTGGCAGAGCAGTTGCAGGCCGCGCGCGATCTCATTTTGGAGGCACCCGGCACCATCCGCCGCCAACGTCTGGCCGGCATGCTGATCGTGGTGCTGGAAATGCGCGACCGCCTGATTGCCGGCGAGCTGGACATTGATCGCATGCAGGCCAGCCATGGCCAGTCGTTGCAGCAGCTTGCCGCCATGTTGCAATCCATGGCGGCCGACGTGGCCAGTCTGGCCGACAGCCTGCTGCTGGGCCGCACACCCTCGGCCGCACGGGACCACCGACACGGCCTGCAAGCGTTGCGCGACGCCGCGGCGGACGTGGTGTTCACCCATCCCCAGGACGAGGCGGCTCTCGCCCACGCCGCCTTGCTGCGCAGCGCCACGGTGCGCATCGGCGATCAGGACGCGGCTGTGCGCCAGCTGGTGGCGTTGGCACGCGGGAATCAGGCTCCCGACCTTTCGGCGGTGCGAAGCGGCTGGCAACTGTTCGTCAGCCCCGCCTACTGGTCGCTTCAACCGCTGCTTGGCCTGTGGCATTGGCGCCAGCCGGCCTTGCGCCACGCGCTGCGAGCGGCGCTGGCGGTTGGCACCGGCTACGGGGTCGCCTTGCTGCTGCCCTGGGGCTCGCGCGACTATTGGATCTTGCTGACCATCGTGGTGGTGTTGCGCGGCAGTCTGGCGCAGACCCTGGAGCGGCGTGACGAGCGGTTAATCGGCACGCTGGTCGGCAGCGGGCTGGCGGTGGGCGTGCTGATGCTGCACCCTTCGATGGCGGTGTTGCTGGGCCTGGTCGTCATTGCGCAGGGCGTGGCCCACGCGTTCGTGGTGCGCCAGTACACCGTCACCGCGGTGGCCGGCTCGGTGCTGGGACTGGTGCTGGCTCACCTGCTGCACGGCGCGGGCAACCCCGCGTTCGACTTCGTCGAACGGATCGGCGACACCCTGCTGGGGGCTGGTATTGCCTGGGGTTTTTCCTACGTGCTGCCATCGTGGGAGCGCGACCAGATTGCCGCCACGGTACGACGCGTGTGCCGCGCCATGGCGCGGCACGCCAGCCAGTCGCTGGCACTGGCCACGCTGGCCGAAGTCACCGGTCAGCCCGAACTGGCCTGGCGGCTGGCCCGGCGCGAGGCCTACGACGCGCTCTCAGCGCTGGTGCTGGCCACGGATCGCGCGCTGGTCGAACCACGCGCAGTGCGTCCGCCCATTGGCGCCCTGGAGCAGTTGCAGGGACATGGATACCAGCTGCTCGGCCAGCTCTCGGCCATCCAGTCGATCCTGCTGCTGCGGCGCGAACGGCTCGATCTGCCGGCAATTGGCCAGCCGCTGGCCGATGGCGCCCGCCAGATCGAGGATGCACTGAATCTGGCGCAGCCCCGCCCGCCGTCGACCGCGACCCTGGCCGTTGGTCTCGATCGGCCACTGCCGGCTATGCCCGAAGCCTTGCCCGACCCGTTCTCGCCCGATTCGAGCGCCTGGCTGCTGCGTCGCCTGGCGCTGGCGGGCGAGCTGGCCGCTCTGGCTCGCGGCGACGCCGATCGCGTGCTGGCCGAGCTGGCCCCAGGCACCCCACCCACCCCCTTGATGCCCGATGGAAACCGGGTGGATCAGGGTGGCCCCGGCGCACCCGCCAGCGGCGGCGGCATGTAACGCCAGGCAATCGCCCAGCCCAGCAACTGCGTGCCCATCAGCAGCGCCACCGTCGCCAGCCAGCCACCTCCCGCGTAGGCCAGCCCACCCATCCAAGCACCGGCAAAGCCGCCTCCGTAGTAAGCCGTGTAGTACAACCCGCTGGCCAGCGAACGCCCGTGCGTGACACGATAGGCAATGAAGCTCACCGTGGCCGACTGGGTGATGAACGTGCCGCATGAAGCCAGCGTCAGCGCGGCCACGATGCCGAGGGCGGTTGGCAGCAGCGTCAGGGCCACACCCAGCGCCGACAGACCCACCGACAGCAAAATGGTGCGCCGAGCGCCCAGGCGCGGAATCAGCCAACCGGCCAGTGGAGTGACCACCACGCCCACCAGGTAGACGGCAAACACGTTGGCCAGTTGCGCCGCGCTGAAGTGGTACGGCGCCGCCGCGAGGTGGAAGTTGACGTAGGTAAACATGCCCACTTGCGCGAACAGCACCGTGAAGCCAAGCGCACACGCCGTCTGCAGGCCGGCGTTGTGCAGCAAGCTCGTCAGCATCCGCACCGCCTCGGCCAGCCGCGTGCCGGGCACGAAGTGGCGCGACGCGGGCAGCACGCGAAGGATCAGCACCCCACCCAGCAGATTGAGCGTCGCCAGTACGCCGAAACCCGCACGCCAGCCCATCGCCTCCGTCAGGTGCCCAAGCAGAAAGCGGCCCAGAAAACCACCCAGTACGCTGCCCGTGATGTACACCGCCATCACGCGCGCCATCGTCGCGCCACGAAATTCCTCTCCGATGTAGGCGATGGTGACCGCCGTGACCCCCGGCACGGCCAGCCCCTGCACGAAGCGCAGCACCGTCAGGCCCTGCACCGTGTCCACGCCCATCATCGCCGCAGTCGGCAACCCCAGCGCGAACACCGAAGTCACCACCAGCCACTTGCGCCCCAGCGCGTCCGATACCATGCCCATCAACGGCGAGATCAGCGCCACCGCCAGCACGGTGGCACCCACCGCGGTGCCGATCTCCACCACGCTGGCGTTCAGATCGCGCCGCAGGTCGGGCAGGATGGACTGCACCGAGTACACCTGCAAGAACGCGAAAACCCCGACCAGTCCCAGTGTGAGCGGCACCAGCCACCCCGGGCGATCGGCAAAATCGTTGCTCGGGGCGGGTGTGGGCGCAATGGGTGGCGGCATGGGCGGCAGTGGCACGAGACATCGGTCGCATCCGGCCCACCGCAGCCGCCCAGTGTAGGGATTTCGGCGTGGCCAGGTCGATTGAATCGGCGTTGCACGCACATTGCGCACAATCGGAGTTCCACGCCCACTGCCCATGACTTCGCCCGACCTCTCGCTGCACACCCCGATGATGGCGCAGTACCTGCGCCTGAAGGCCGACTTCCCCGACACCCTGCTGTTCTACCGCATGGGCGATTTCTACGAGATGTTCTACGCCGACGCGGAGAGAGCCGCCAGTCTGCTGGACATCACGCTCACCACGCGCGGGCAGTCGGCCGGCGCGCCGATCCCGATGGCGGGCGTGCCGTTTCATTCGGTCGACGGCTATCTCGCGCGTCTGATCAAGCTGGGCGAGTCGGTGGCGATCTGCGAGCAGGTGGGCGACGTGGCCACGGCCAAGGGACCGGTGGAACGCAAGGTGGTTCGCGTGGTCACGCCCGGCACGCTGACCGACAGCGAGCTGATGGACGACAAGGCCGAGTCGCTGCTGCTGGCCGTGTACCCCGGTGCGCGTGGCAGCACGGGCCTTGCCTGGCTGGCCGTGACGCAGGGCCTGGTGCAGCTGGCCGAGTGCACGCCGGACGAGCTGGCGGCCTGGCTGAATCGCATCGCCCCCAGCGAGCTGCTGCTGCCGCAGGACGTCACGCCGGCCTTCGAGCAGCGCCTGGCCGGCGCGCGTGTCGCCCTCACCCACCGCCCGGCCTTCCAGTTCGACGCACAGCTCGGCCGGCGCAAGCTGCTGGAGCAACTGCAGGTGGCCAGCCTGGCGGCCTGGAACGCCGACGATGTGCCACACGCCCATGCCGCGGCCGCCGCCCTGCTGGCCTACGCCGAACACACGCAAGGCCGGGCGCTGACGCACGTGCACGCGCTGGCGGTACAGCGTCCCGACGCCCTGATCGACTTGCCGGCCAGCACGCGCCGCAACCTGGAGCTCACGCAAACCCTGCGCGGCGAAGACGCACCCACCCTGTTCTCCCTGCTCGACACCTGCCTGACCGGCATGGGCAGCCGCTGCCTCAAACGCTGGTTGCTGGAGCCCGCGCGCGACCGCACGGACGCCAGCGCCCGCCACCAGGCCATCGCTGCGCTGCGCGAAGCGGGTCTGGCCGAACGCCTGCGCGCGCAGCTCAAGGGCACGAGCGACGTGGAGCGCATCACGGCGCGCCTGGCGCTGGCCCAGGTGCGGCCGCGTGAGCTGGTGGCGATGCGCCAGACACTACAAAAACATGAGCTGCTCCGGCTTGTTCAGCAAGCACAAGAGCCTCTTTTGGTTCAAATTTCCAGCAACCTGAAGCCGCCCGTTGAAGTTCTCGCCCTGCTGCAGGCCGCGCTGCAGGACGAGCCCGCTGCACTGGTCCGGGAAGGCGGCGTGATCGCCACGGGTCACGACATCGAGCTGGACGAGCTGCGCGCCATCGCCGAGAACTGCGACGCCTTCCTGATCGACCTGGAAGCGCGCGAGCGCCAGCGCACCGGCATCCAGAATCTGCGCGTGCAGTTCAACAAGGTGCATGGCTTCTACATCGAAGTCACGCAAGGCCAGGCGTCGAAAGTGCCAGGCGACTACCGCCGCCGCCAGACGCTGAAGAACGCCGAGCGCTTCATCACCCCCGAGCTCAAGGCCTTCGAGGACAAGGCCTTGTCGGCGCAAGAGCGCGCGCTGGCGCGCGAAAAGTGGCTGTACGAACGGTTGCTGGCCCAGTTGCAGCCGCACGTGCAGCAGCTCACGCGCTTTGCCCGCGCCATCGCCACGCTCGACGCCTTGTGCGCGCTGGCCGAGCGCTCGCTGACGCTGAACTGGTGCGCGCCCGAGTTCGTGCGCGAGCCCTGCATCGAGATCCGCGCCGGGCGCCACCCGGTGGTCGAAGCGCGCCTGCAGGAAACCAGCGGCGCGCCGTTCATCGCCAACGACACGCTGCTCGGCCCGAAGGCGCGCATGCAAGTCATCACCGGCCCCAACATGGGCGGCAAGAGCACCTACATGCGCCAGGTCGCGCTGATCGCCCTGCTGGCCAGCATGGGCTCGTACGTGCCCGCGCAAAGCTGCCGCCTGGGGCCGCTGGACGCCATCCACACCCGCATCGGCGCGGCAGACGACCTGGCCAACGCCCAGTCCACCTTCATGCTGGAGATGACCGAGGCCGCGCAAATCCTGCACACCGCCACGGCGCAGTCATTGGTGCTGATGGACGAGATCGGCCGCGGCACCAGCACCTTCGATGGCTTGGCGCTGGCATCGGGCATCGCCGCGCACCTGCACGACAAGGTGCAGGCCTTCACCCTGTTTGCCACGCACTACTTCGAGTTGACCGAGTTTCCGGCCACGCACCGCGCGGCCTTCAACGTGCACGTGGCGGCAACCGAAAACGGACACGACATCGTCTTCCTGCACGAACTGCAACCTGGCCCCGCCAGCCGCAGCTACGGCATCCAGGTGGCGCGCCTGGCCGGCGTGCCCGCCGCCGTCGTCAATCACGCGCGGCATGCGCTGGCGCAGCTGGAGCAAGGCGCGGCGGCGCACCATTCGCAGGTCGATCTGTTCGCGCCGCCGCCTGCCATGAGTGCGACGCCCGAGCCCAACGCGGTGGAAGGCGCGCTGGCGGCAATGGACCCCGATGCGATGAGCCCGCGCGAGGCACTGGAGGCGCTCTACCAGCTCAAGAAGCTCAGCGAGGGCAGCCCCAGCCAAGCAGAGAAAAAAGCGTAGGCCAGCACGACCAGCAGGATCACCAACACCCAGTCCAGGGCGGCCGCGCGGGCTGCAGGCGCCTCGCCAGCGACAGGCCGTCGCGCAGGGCAAGCAACTCCGGCGGCAGAGCGGCCGGCACCCTGGCCGGCTCCGGTCGAGGCAGTGACGGGGCGCGCAAGCTGCTGCCCGTCGGGGTTTGACCCTTGGCGGACGCCACGGAACGCAACAGCATGCGCACCGCCTCGAGCGACTGGTGCCGCTCCAGGGCGGCCACCACTTCGGCCAGCGGAAAGTCGTCGGGTTTGGCCACAAGGAGCGTGCTGCGCCATACCCCGCTTCGATGAAAGCCACGGCGAGCCGTCCGTACAGGACGTCGTTGCCGAGCCGCCGAGCGCAAGAGCGCCTCGCACGCCCATGAAGGCAGACGGCGCGGCATTCACCGCCCGCCGCACCCAACCGGCTCGGCTGCTGATGGTCCTCGTGGGGGGTTTGCAGGTGGCGCGGACGAAATTGCCAAGCCCATGACGATGCCCGATGACTCGCATCCGGTCTCGGCGCCGAAACCACTCGCCCTATTTCAACAAAAAGGGGAGCGCGTGATGACCACTGCGCAACGATGACCTGGGTCAGCGGCCTGGTGCCTCGTCGATCCGAATGCGCCCCCACATCAACTTCCAGGCGATCAGCACGCACAGCGCCAGACCCACCAGCAGCAAGACCTGGCCCAGGCGCTGCTGATCCTCCAGCAGGTAATTGCTGCACAGGCGCATGGGTGACGCCAGGTACAGCCAGCCAAGCCGCAAGGTGGTGGCCACCGCCTCGGCCAGCACCACGCCGCGCAGCACGAAACCGGCGCGTGGCCAGCTGAGCGCCAGGGGCGCACCGATCAGCAGGGGAATGCTGGTGAACTTGACCAGCGCCACCCCGGGCTGCTCGAGCGCGGCATCGAGCATGCGCGGCACCATCCACAGCATGCCGACCAGCGACGCCAGCAAAAAGCCGTTGATTCCGCGATGATTCCAGTGCGCCAGGGCGCGCGTCCAGGCCGGCGGCAGCGCCGCCGTCAGCCACCAGCCAGCCAACGTCAGCAGGGGCATCTGCAGCAGCATCTGCAGCGTCATGCTGCCTTCGAGAGCGCCGCGCGCCGCCGGCATTGCCAGCGCAACCCACAACGCCAAACCCAACCCGGGCTGCCACCGCCGACTGATCATGAATCGACCTCCCGCAGGACGTGACGCACCGCCTGCTGCGGTGCATCCCAGTCGGCGATGTCGACCAGGCGCCCGCCTGGATCGACGACGGCGATGGCGGCGTTGTGCACCCAACCACCGTGGCGATCGGGCACGGCGGTGACCCCGAACGCACGCAGCAATGGCGCCAGGTCCGAAATTCGGGCAGGGCGCGCCGCGATCCAGCCGGCGCCGTGGCCACCCGATCGGCGTTGGTAGGCCGTCAGTTGCGCCGGATCGTCGTGCGAAGGATCAAAACTGATGCTGAGCAGCAGGACCCGATCGGCCGCGATCGGCGCGGCCAGTCGCTGCTGCAACCGGGCGAATTCGTTGCCCTGCACCGAGCAATAGGTTTCGCAGCGCGTATAGATGAAATCCACCAGCAGCCAGCGGCCGCGCAGGTCTTGAAAATCGATCGTGCGTCCATCGGCGGTCTGCAGCGCCACCGGCGGCAGCGCTCGCGGCCGCTGGGTCACCTCCAGTCGCCGGGCGGTCTCGGAAGTGAAGACGCGAAAACCGTCGGTGGCGAGCGCCAGCGCCGCCAGGCCGCCGACCAGAATCGGCAGGCTAGCCAGCAGGGTCCGCGGTAGCGACACGGGCTGCTCCCGCTGGCGGAGACGTCTGCAGCAGGCCGGCCGTGAGACGAGCCGCGAAATACAGCATCGCCAACAGCACCAGCACCCCCCCGATCGAACCCATCTGATCGGTGAACAGCCACGCGTCGATGCGTTCGGCCATCCGGCGCGGCACGCTCAATCGCCCGGCATCGAGGAAGGCGAACAGGAAAATCAGCGCCCCGACCACGTACACCATGAACACCGAGCGCCCGACACCCGATTGGCTGACGGCCGGGGAGCGATCGCCGACGACGTGGTAGATGAAGCCCAGCGTCATCGCCAGCACCCCCAGCAACAGGTAAAAATGGAAGTGTCCGGGCACCCACTGGGTGTTGTGCATGGCCAGGTTGACGCGGATGGTGCTGTCCAGCAAGGCGCCAAACCCGCCGGTGACCCAGCCGAACAGCGCCAGCAGCAGCAGCATGGGCGGCAGGCTCCAGCGCATGTTGGCGCGATACAGGTTACTGAGCGCACCCCAGGTCGTCACCACGACCACCGGGAAACCGGAGCCCCAGGATGCGATCTGCCCGAGCACCAGAGCCCAGTGGGGCATGGCGTAGTCCATCAACAGATGGTGCGGGAAGACGACGATGACCAGGATTGAGGTCCCCGCCCAGCCCCACAGGAAGGGGCGTGACAGCGGGTACGGGCGACCGGTGTAGCGCGGCAACAGCTCGTAGATGGCGATCACGCCCATGTAGATCGCCGCGTTGATGTACATGTGGCCGAACCAGTAGATCAGCGTCTTGGTGAACAGGGGGTCGAGTTTGACATCGGGAAAAAGAATGCTCACCAAGCTCATCACCAGCACCACCGCACCCGCCAGGATGCCCAGCGTGTTGGCGATGATCATGCTGGTGCTGGCGACCACCGCCTTGGGGTGATCGGGATCGATGGTGCCACCGAACAGCCAGGGCAGACCCAAGGCACGCCCCAGGTTGCCGTGCACCTTGATGATCCCGGCGGCGGCGTCGAGGTAGAACACCAGCGAGCCGACCCCGATGAGCAGATAGCCGACCATGAACAGGGCCGAGGCCTGCGGGGTCCACAAACCCATGCCTTGCATGGGCAGCGGATAGAGAAACGTCCACAGCGCTGCATAGCCGCCGCCGAAGACGGCGCCGATGATGCACAGCGCCCCCAGCATGAACAGCACATAGTTGGTGGCGAAGGCCCACAGGTGCAGGCGCACGTATTTGCGCAGAAAGAACCACATGATCGCCGTGGTGACCATGACCGCGGTGCCGACCATGCCGGCACCGTGCATCGACAGCAGCTGATAGAACCAGTTGGACGGCACGTTCAGCCACTGCGCCTGCGACAGGCGCATGGTCACCCCCAGCACCATCATGAGCACGAACAGCACGAGCCCCGTGATCAGGTAGAGGTTGAAGGTCAGGCGCTCGCCACCGGCGAGCCGCTCGTTGTCCGGGTACAGGGTGAGTGCGGCCATGATCACTGTCCTTTCGCGGGAAGCACTTCGAACGTCGCACGCATCGGCCCGTGGCCAACGCCGCAGTACTCGATGCACTGGACCGTGTAGGTGCCCGGTTCGTCGAAGGTGTGCACCAGCCGGTTGGTGTAGCCAGGCATGGCCTGTGTCTGCGTGATGATCCGGCCGTTGGGCGCGTAGATGGCAAAGCCGTGGTTCACGTCCGCGCTGGTGACGCGAAACTCGACCGCGCTGCCCGCCGAGACCTTGTCCGGCGTGAACTGCCAGGACCACATGCGAGCGACCACGTCGACGCCCTGCCCACCACTGGCCGCTTCATGCTGCCCGGGAATCGGAAAGTTCCGCAGCGTCGCCCAGGTACCGATGACGAAAGCCGTCAGCAAGGCCGCGAACAGCCAGCCCTGCAGCACATGCGCCTTGTGGGCGCGCGCGGCCGCGTCGCCGGCCGGCTTGCCGACGCTCGCGATGACAAAGAAAAACCCCAGAACGATCAGCGCCGCACCGGCCAGCCAGACCGTCAGGATGACCCCTTGGTTTGTCATTTGACTCCTCCAGTTTTTGTGCGTTGGATCAATATCCAGCCACTCGCCGCGGCAGTCTAGTGGCAACTTGTACCGAAATCCAGATTTTTTTTGCCGTGCGGGCCAGCGGCAAACCAGCCGGCGGCTGCCTAGAATCGGCGCGCTCCGAACACTGCAAACCGTCCGCTCATGCCAGCCGCCCCGCCACCTTTGATCGTCTTCTCTCACGGCAACAGTTTTCCCGCCAGCACCTATCGCGTCATGCTGGAGAGCCTGCGCCAGCGCGGATACGCCGTCAGCGCGATCGAGAAGTACGGTCACGACCCACGCTACCCGGTCACCAGCAACTGGCCACATCTGGTCCAGCAACTGGCCGACTTTGCCGTCGCGCAGCGAGCCGCGAGCGCGGGCCAGGCCCCGATCCTGGTCGGTCACTCGCTGGGCGGAATCCTCAGCCTGATGTGCGCGGCCCGCCACCCCGAGCTGGCACGCGCGGTGGTGATGCTGGACTCCCCGGTGCTGGGTGGCTGGCGCGCTGGCGCCATCCGCGTGGTCAAGCGCACGGCGCTGATGCAGCGCTTTTCACCCAGCCACGTGAGCCGCCGGCGGCGCGACCAGTGGGACGACCGCACCGCGGTGTTCGAGCACTTTCGCCACAAGAAGAAGTTCGTCGGCTGGAACGAACAGGTGCTGCGCGACTACGTCGATCACGGCATCGTCGACGCCGACGGTACCTGGCGGCTGGCCTTCGGGCGCGAAGTGGAGTCGCGCATCTACGAAACCCTGCCGCACAACCTCGATCGCCTGCTGCGCCGCCATCCGCTCAAGTGCCCGATGGCCTTCATCGGTGGTCTGCAGTCGGCCGAGATGAAGCAGGTGGGCGGCATCGACGCCACCGCCCGCCTGGCGCGCGGACGCGTGACGATGATCGACGGCACGCACCTGTTTCCGATGGAAAAACCACTGGCTGCCGCGGCCGCGATCGAAGCCGCCGTCCGCTCCATCCTGGGCGAATGATCACGCACCGGCTCGCCGGCGACGTGGTGCCAGGCCATCCACTGCCTGCACGATCAATCCAGATCGATCGCCAGCGCCTGGCCATACGCCAGCGCGTCGGCCGGCCAGTCGGCTGCGCTGGCGGGTCGGCGCACGCCACGCGACAGCAGCAGCGCGGCCCGGATCACGCCAGCGTGGGTGATCCAGATCCGGTCGGACCCGCTGGCGCGCCACTCGTCCCATGCGCTGGCCACGCGGGCCATCAGCATGCGAACGCTTTCGCCACCGGTGGCCGGCGGCGTGTCGGCGAAGTCGGCCAGCCAGCACTCGAACTCGGCGCGATCGATATCGCCCCACCGTCGACCCTCCCAGGCACCGAAGTCCATCTCGCGCAGGCGCGCATCGGTTTTATGCACCAAATCAGGCCGCAAGGGTTGCACAGCTTGCCATAGCTGCTCGCAACGTTGTAGCGGCGAAACCCGGGTTGCCAGCCCGGTCGGCACTTGTCGCGCCAGCGCCAGCGCTGCTGCACGCGTCGCCGCCGCGTCGGCGGCCAGATCGCTCGCGCCGTAGCACAGACCAGCTGCACCGACCACGGGCGCGTGGCGCACCAGCCACAGCCTCATGCCAATGCCAGTCCCAGGTAGACCGCCAGTTCGCACAGTTGCTGGGTGGCGCCCAGGGTGTCGCCGGTAAACCCCTGCAGACGCCGTCGCAGCAAGCCGAGCAGGCGCGTCAGCACGAGCAGCCACAGCAACGCCATGACGATCGTCCGAATCGTCCCATGGGCCTGCCAGATCAGAGCCAGCGCCGGCACGGACCACACCAGCCCGGTCCACAGGCTGGCCGCGCTGACCGCTTCGGCCAGTGGCTTGGACTTCGCCCGGGCCGGGTCGCTCACGTAAGGCAGCGCGCGCATCACCACCAGAGGCGCGGCACGCGAAAGCACGTGCGCGCCCATCAACGCCGCCGCCACCGGCCAGACACCCCGCCCCGCCAGCAGTGCCAGCAGCAGCACCTTGAGCACCAGCACCAGCACCAGCGTGACGGTGCCGTAGCTGCCGATGCGCGAGTCCTTCATGATTTCCAGCGCACGCTCGCGGCTGGCGCTGCCGCCCAGACCATCGGCGGTGTCGGCCAGGCCGTCTTCGTGAAACGAGCCGGTCAGCCACACGGTGGCAGCCGTCGCCAGGCCTGCCGCCACCAGTGCCGCCAGCAGCGGTGCCGCGGGGTTGGCGCCCGCCAACAGGTCCGCAAGCGCCACCATCACGCCCGCACCCACCGCGCCCACCAGCCAGCCCACCCCCGGAAAATGTCCGGCGCTGGCGTTCAGCATGGCCGGGCTGTAGCCCACCCAGGTCCCCAGGCGCCCGCTGACCGGCACGCGCGTGAAGAACTGCAGGGCCAGCAGGAAGTGGCGCAGTGCCTGCATCACGGGATCACTTGATGGCTGCGGCCGCCTCGTCGTCGATGGCCTTGCGCACCGTCTGGTAGAAGGCCTCACGCGCGTCGTACTGTGGGTTGGCGGCCGAGCCGGCCTTGATCCAGTCCGAATTGGTGACGATCACCAGAGCGCGCTGCGGATCGATGAAGATGCCTTGGCCGAAAATGCCGCGCGCGGCAAAGCTGCCGTCGTCGTAGGTCCACCAAAAGTAGCCGTAACCACGCCCCGGCACGCCGATGTCGACCTGCATGTGCGTGGCCTGCTGCAGCCAGCCGTCCGGCACCGTAAGCTGCCGGTCGCTGACACCGATCGCTCCCTCCAGGATGAACTGGCCGAAGCGCGCATAGTCACGCGGCGCGGCCTGGATGCAGCACCCGCTGATCTCCTGCCCGCCCTTGAGCAACCAGGTGGCTTCCTGCTCGCTGCCGATGCGCGACCAGATCTTTTCTTGCAGATACTGCGTGAGCGGCTTGTTCACCGCGCGGCTGATGAGCACGCCGACCAGGTTGGTCTCACCCGTGCTGTAGTGCCAGCGCGTACCGACCGGCGCCTCGCGCGGCAGGCGACGCATGTACTCGACCAGCGGGTCGGTTCCTGCCGGCGCCTTGTAGTTGTTGAACTGCGCCACGTCCGAATTCGGGTCGCCGTAGTCCTCGTTCCAGCGCACGCCCGAGGTCATGGTGACGAGCTGGCGCACGCTCACATCGTCGTAGGCCGAGCCCTTCATTTCCTGGATGTACTCGCTCACCTTGTCGTCCATGCTCTTGATGAGCCCGTCCCTGAGCGCCGCACCCACCAGCGTCGAGGTGAACGACTTGGCCACCGAAAAACTGGTCCAGCGCCCGCTGCCGTCGAAGCCCAGACCGTAGCGCTCCAGCCGCAACTGACCCTTGTGCAGGATCAACACGGCTGCGCCATGCTGCTCCTGCATGTAGGTGTCGATGTCCAACGGCAGCTTGAGCGGCGGGCCGGGGGGCAGCGGCCGCGCGCTGGCGCTGGGCGCGGCCGTACGCCACCTGGCCAGCAGCGGGATGCGGTCCATGGCGCGAAAGGCGGCGTCGCGCTGCGTCTGGCTCCAGAACAGGAGATCGCGGTTGGTCGGGAAGGTGGCCAGCAGGCCGCGCGCCTCCCGATCCAGGCTGAACCAGCCGACGGTGCCGGCCACCACCAGCGCGATCAGCAGGCCAAGCAGGATTCTCTTGAAGGCTTTCATAGCGCACTCCCCATGATGCAGGCTGGCCCGGATGTTAGGGCAAGTGCGCGTCAGTCCTTGTCCGACACCCCGGCGGATTCAAAGCTGGCCATCTCGTTGAGGATGCGGCAGGCCGACTCCAGCAGCGGCCAGGCCAGTGCCGCGCCGCTGCCTTCGCCCACGCGCATGCCCAGATCCAGCAGCGGCGTGGCATCCAGCAATTGCAGTATTCGGGCATGGCCGCGCTCGTTGGAGCGGTGCGCGAACACGCAACGCTGCAGCACCGCCGGCGCCAGCTGGCACGCTACCAGCACCGCGCTGCTCGCAATGAAGCCATCGACCAGGATGACGCGCCGCTGGCTGGCGGCCTGCAGCGCTGCGCCCACCAGGGTGGCGATCTCGAAACCGCCCAGCGCCGCCAGCGCTGCCAAGGGCTCGCGCGCATCCGCGTTGATCGCCAGCGCCTCGCGCAGCACGGCCGTCTTGCGCGCGATGCCGGCGGCATCCAGCCCCGTGCCCGCGCCGGTCACTTCGGCCAGATCAAGCCCTCCCACGCGCGCCGCCAACAGCGAGGCGGCGCTGGTGTTGCCGATACCCATCTCGCCCAGCACCAGCGCGTTGCCAGGCAATTGCCGCACCAGCTCGATGCCGTTGCCCAGCGCCTGCGCGCACTGCGCCGCGCTCATGGCCGGCCCCTGCGAACTGTCGGCGGTGCCCGGCGCGATCTTGCGCAGCACCAGGCCCGGCGCCGGCTCGAAGTCGTGGCGCACGCCGCAATCGACCACCGTCTGCACGATGCCGTGCTGGCGCGCCAGAACGCTCACGGCCGCGCCCCCCGCCAGGAAGTTGCCCACCATCTGCCAGGTCACGTCGCTCGGGTAGGCCGAGACGCCGCGCGCGGCGATGCCGTGGTCGGCGGCGAACACCACCAGTTGCGGCGCCTCGAGGCGCGGCGCGGTCGTGCCCAGAATCTGTCCCAGCCGCAGTGCCAGCGCCGCCAGGCGCCCCAGCGCGCCGTGCGGCACGGTCTTGCGGTCGATCTTGTGCTGCAGCGCGGCGGTCAGTGCGGCATCATGCAGGTCGTCGATGCGGGGAAGTTCGAGCGTCATATGTCCGATTCAGTTCATGCCGCGGCGCGGCAGGGGTTTGAGAAACAGGTCGCCGCGTATGCGCGCGGGCGGCCCGGCTATCCGCCCGCGCTGGCGCGCTGGCTGCGGAATGCGGTGGGGCTGGCACCGGGCCTGGTGGCAGCCGACGTGGGCGCGGGCACCGGCAAGTTCACGCCGCTGCTCGCCGCCACCGGCGCCGAGGTGATTGCCGTGGAACCGGTGGACGCCATGCGGGCCGCCCTGCAAGCCGCGTTGCCGGGCGTGCGCGCCGTGCCGGGCACCGCGCAGGCGCTGCCGCTGCCCGACGCCTCGCTGGACGCCATCGTGTGCGCGCAGGCCTTCCACTGGTTTGCCACGCGCGCGACGATGGACGAGTTTGCGCGTGTACTGAAGCCCGGCGGGCGGCTGGGCCTGGTGTGGAATGTGCGCGACGAGTCGGTGGACTGGGTGGCCGAGCTCACGCGCATCATCACCCCGCACGAAGGCGACGCGCCGCGCT
>CAZGOL010000040.1:15594-18293 GCA_964527755.1 uncultured Ottowia sp. | reverse complement strand
TCCTGGGCGCCATGCAGGTCAGCGAGAAGGGCGATCTCGCCAACTGGATGATCCCTGGCAAGATGGTCAAGGGCATGGGCGGCGCGATGGATCTGGTGGGCGGCGTGCCGCGCGTGATCGTGTTGATGGAGCACGTGGCACGCAAGAAGGACGGCAGCACCGACCTGAAGATCCTGCCCAAGTGCACGCTGCCGCTGACGGGCGTGGGCGTGGTGCACGAGATCATCACCGACCTGGGTGTGTTCGAGGTCACGCCTGCGGGGTTGAAGGTGACCGAGCTGGCACCCGACGTGACGTTCGACGAAGTGCAGAGCAAGACCGGAGTCCAGTTGCTTCAATAAAGAGAGCTGCTGCGGCAATCCAGTCCAGGGCGTGCCCGAGTTTTGGCCCGCCCTTTTTTTTTCGACATGCAAAGGAGCAAGACATGCCACTCAAGGGAAAGACTGCACTCGTCACCGGATCGACCAGCGGCATCGGCCTGGGGATCGCCAACGCCCTGGCGGCGCAGGGCGCCGACATCGTGATGAACGGCTTCGGCGATCATGCCGGCCCCATGGCGCAGATCACCGCCCACGGCGTGCGCGCCGAGTACCACGGCGCCGACATGAGCAAGCCCGCCGAGATCGAGGACATGATGAAGTTCGCCGCCGCCAGGTTCGGCGGCGTCGACATCCTGGTCAACAACGCCGGCATCCAGCACGTGGCGCCGATCGAGAGCTTTCCGCCCGAGCGCTGGGACGCCATCATCGCCATCAACCTGACCTCGGCCTTTCACACCACGCGGCTGGCGATTCCCGCCATGCGTCAGAAGAACTGGGGTCGCATCATCAACATCGCCTCGGCCCACGGCCTGGTGGCCTCGGCGGAAAAATCCGCCTACGTCGCCGCCAAGCACGGGATCGTCGGACTGACCAAGGTCACGGCGCTGGAATTGGCGACAACCGGGATCACCGCCAATGCCATTTGCCCCGGCTGGGTGCTCACGCCTCTGGTGCAAAAGCAGATCGACGCGCGCGCCGCCAAGGAGGGCATCAGCGTGCAGGCGGCCAGCGAAGAGCTGCTGCGCGAGAAGGAACCCTCGCTGCAGTTCACCACGCCCGAGCAGCTGGGTGGCCTGGCGGTGTTCTTCTGCTCGCCCGCGGCGGACAACGTGCGCGGGCAGGCCTGGGCCAGTGACGGGGGCTGGACGGCGCAGTAAGCGGCGATCCGTGGGTTGATTTGGCGGCGTGCTGGAGTGGGCGCTGCCGGCCCTCCTCCAACCCTCTCCCTGCAGGGAGAGGGAGTCAAACCACCCGGGCCGATCATCCTCGCCCCTTTGGTGAGATGGTGGGGTGATGGGCGGCCCGCAAGGCGTGCGATTTTCAAAGTCAAATCGGCCACCAACGCTTTATTGAAGCGCCAAATCAGCTATAAAAACGATAGAAATCGACGGGCTGAACCGTCCAACGTGATCGCGGCACCCGCCCAGCACGCCCACTCGGGCCCAAGCGGCGCTTGCAGGCCCAGCGCCCGCCCGCTCACCGGATGCTCCAACGCCAGCTCGCTCGCATGCAGCCACAGCCGCTGCGCGCCCAAGAGCGCCGCCACGGCGCGGTTCAGCGGCCCCTTGCCGTGCGTGGCGTCGCCAATGATCGGGTGGGCCATGTGCTTGCAGTGGCGGCGCAACTGGCGGCGCCGGCCGGTTTCGGGCGTCAGCGCCAGCAGCGCCACGCGGGTGTGGGCAAAACCGCGGTCGGGCAAGGGCAGGGTCAGGCGCTCCAGCACGCGATAGTGCGTGCGGGCCGGCTGCACGTCGATGGTGCGGGAGCCGCGCGCATCGTCGGACAGGCGGGCCAGCGGGTGCTCGATCAGGCCTGCGTCCGGCGGCCAGCCGCGCACCCAGGCCTGGTAGGTCTTGTGCACCGCACCGGCTTCAAACGCCCGGGTCAGCGCCCGCGCGGCGGCGGCATCCAGTGCAAACAACAGCACGCCGCTGGTGCCCTTGTCCAGTCGGTGCACGGGCCAGACGGGCTGGCCGATCTGATCGCGCAGCAGCTGCACGGCAAAGCGCGTTTCGCCCGCGTCCAGGCCCGTGCGGTGCACCAGCAGGCCGGCCGGCTTGTCGATGGCGACCAGCGCCTCGTCCTGGTACAAAATCGGCAACATGCTGTTCCTATTGTCTCCGGCCAAGGCGCTCGATTACGAAACGCCCGTGCCGCCCGGCATGCCGCACACCGAACCGCTGTTCAAGCAGCCGGCGGGCGAACTGATCGACGTGCTGCGCCAGAAGTCGCCCCAGCAGATCGCATCGCTGATGAACCTGAGCGACGCGCTGGCCGGCCTGAACGTGGCGCGCTACGAGGCATGGAGGCCGCGCTTCACCGCCGCCAACTCGCGTCAGGCGGTGCTGGCCTTCAATGGCGACGTGTACGAGGGCTTGCAGGCGCGCACGCTCAAGGCCGCCGAGCTGGAATGGTTGCAGCAGCACGTGCGCATCCTGAGCGGCCTGTACGGCGTGCTGCGCCCGCTGGACCGCATGCAGCCCTACCGGCTGGAAATGGGCACGCGGCTGGCGACCGGGCGCGGTGCCAACCTCTACCAGTTCTGGGGCCCGCGCATCGCCGAGCACCTGAACGAACGCCTGGCGGGCGACAAGAGCCCCATCGTCGTCAACCTGGCCTCGCAGGAATACTTCAAGGCCGTGGATCGCGAGGCGCTGA
>CAZGOL010000040.1:1374-15494 GCA_964527755.1 uncultured Ottowia sp. | reverse complement strand
GTCGTCAACCTGGCCTCGCAGGAATACTTCAAGGCCGTGGATCGCGAGGCGCTGAAGGCACGCGTGATTGATTGCGTGTTCGAGGACTGGAAGGCCGGCCAGTACAAGATCATCAGCTTCTTCGCCAAGCGCGCGCGCGGGTTGATGGCGCGCTGGGCAGCGCAGCACCAGGCCGCCACGCCCAAGGCGCTGCAGGCGTTCGACCTGGACGGCTATGCCTTCGCGCCCGCCGCCTCCGCAGCCGATCGCCTGGTGTTTCGCCGCAAGGGCGCAGTCGCAGCGCCGCCATGAGCCAGCAAATCACCCCCGAACTGCGCCGCTGGATCGTGGAGCAGGCGCAGGCCGGCCACGGCGCCGAGTCGGTGTTGCAATCGATGAAGGCGTCCGGCTGGGCGGAGGACGTGGCGGTCGAGGCGATGGAAAGCACGTTGCGCGGCCATCTGGACGAGCAGGCCCGCGCCCGGGGCCTGCCGCCTGCCGTACCGGTGCCCGAGCCCGACGTGGCCGACTCCCCGCTGTATCTCGATGCCGGTGACCAGCGGGTGGCCGTGCTGGGCGTCCTGGCGACGCCGCGCGTGGTGGTGTTTGGCAGCGTGTTGTCCGACGAGGAATGCGATGCCCTGATGGACGCCGCGCGCCCGCGCCTGGCGCGTTCGCTCACGGTGGTCACCGAGACCGGTGGTGAGCAGGTGAGCAACGACCGCACCAGCCAGGGCATGTTCTTCGAACGCGGCGAGAGCGAGCTGGTGCGGCGCATCGAGCAACGCATCGCTCGACTGGTCAATTGGCCGGTCGAGAATGGCGAGGGGATCCAGGTGCTTCGTTATGGACCGGGAACCGAATACAAGCCCCATCATGATTATTTCGACCCCGACGAACCGGGCACACCAACCCTCCTGCAGCGCGGAGGACAGCGTGTCGGCACGCTGGTCATGTACCTGGGTGAGCCCGAGCGGGGCGGCGGCACGGTGTTCCCGGCCGCCCACTTCGAAGTGGCGCCCAAGCGGGGCAACGCGGTGTTCTTCAGCTACGAGCGGCCGCATGCGAGCACGCGCACGCTGCACGGCGGCGCGCCGGTGCTCGCGGGCGAGAAGTGGATCGCCACCAAGTGGATGCGTGAGCGTGCATTTCGTTGAGCACACCCGTCGGCGGCCGGCCGCCAGGAGCCCATCGCGGTGAACGTGCAGGCCAACGGAATACGAATCGAAGTCGAGGACACGGGCGGCAGCGGCCCGGCGGTGCTGCTCGTCATGGGGCTTGGCATGCAGCTCACCGGCTGGCCGGATCCGCTGGTGCGGGCGCTGGTGGCGGACGGCTGGCGCGTGATCCGCCACGACAACCGCGACGCCGGCCTGTCGCAATCCTTCGAGGCGGCCGGCACGCCCCGAATGATGGGGGCACTGCTGCGCCAGCGCCTGGGTTTGCGGGTGTCCGCGCCGTATTCGGTGCTCGACATGGCACACGATGCGCTGGGGGTGCTCGACGCGCTGGGCGTGCATCGGGCGCACGTGGTCGGGGCCAGCATGGGTGGCATGATCGCGCAGCGCATGGCCATTGCCGCGCCCGAGCGCGTGGCGAGCCTGACCAGCATGATGAGCAGCAGCGGCGCGCGGGGCCTGCCAGGCCCGCGTCCCGAGGTGGTGCGCGCGATGATGGCGCGACCGTGGTCGCTGCAACGCGAAGCGGTGATCGCGTATTACCTGAACTTCTTTCGCGTCATCGGCGGGTCCGGTTTCGTGGTGCCGCCGGAGGTGATGCGCGCGCGCGTGCTCGCTTCGCTCGAGCGTGCCTGGCAGCCGCGCGGCGCGCTGCGGCAGACGCTGGCGGTGCTGGCCGATGCCACGCGGGCGCGCGAGCTGGCGCGCATCCACTGCCCGACGCTGGTGATCCATGGACGCGACGACCCCTTCGTGCCGCTGGCCTGCGGCGAAGACACGGCGCGCCGCATCGCCGGCGCCCGGCTGGAGGTGATCGACGGCATGGGACACGATCTGCCCGATGGCGTGGTCGAGCGCCTGCTGCCGGCGCTGCTCGAACACCTGGGATCGGCCGAACGACCGCGCCGGCGGGTGACACGGGAGATGAAAGCATGAGCGCCGACGCACGGCCGGACCTGCACGCCAGCGCGCTGGGCAAACCCACGACCTACACCGATCGGTACGATCCAGCTTTGCTCGATCCGATCGCCCGCGCGCTGCAGCGCGAGCGCCTGGGCATCGGGGGACAGCTCCCATTTTTCGGCGCCGACTGGTGGACGGCCTACGAACTGTCGTGGCTGAACGCGCGCGGCAAGCCGCAGGTGGCGATCGCGCACATCCTGGTGCCCGGCGAGAGCACGCACATCGTCGAAAGCAAGTCGTTCAAGCTGTACCTGAATGGCTACAGCGGCACGCGTCTGGCCGACGCCGACGAGGTGCGCCAACGGATCGAGCGCGACGTCGGCGCCGCCGTGTGGCACGGCGGGCCCGTGTGTTCCAGCGTGGCGGTGCGGCTGATCGCGCCCGAGGACTTCGATCGCCAGCCGATTCACGAGCTCGACGGCGTGAACCTCGACCGGCTGGACCTGGAGTGCACGCACACCGAGCCTGCGCCCGAGCTGTTGACGGCCGCGTTCGATGAGCAGCCGGTCGAGGAGACGCTGACCAGCCGGCTGCTCAAGAGCAATTGCCCGGTCACGGGCC
Source organism: uncultured Ottowia sp. (assembly GCA_964527755.1). GTDB lineage: Bacteria > Pseudomonadota > Gammaproteobacteria > Burkholderiales > Burkholderiaceae_C > Ottowia. The sequence goes on along the minus strand of CAZGOL010000040.1, from coordinate 12,813 downwards.
AGCCCGACTGGGGCAGCGTGCAGATCCGCTACGCCGGACCGCAGATCGACCAGGCGGGCCTGTTGCGCTACATCATCAGCTTTCGCCGTCACAGCGACTTTCACGAACATTGCGTCGAACGCATCTTCATGGACCTCTGGCGGCGCTGCCGACCGACGCAGCTCACCGTGCTGGCCCGCTACACCCGCCGCGGCGGGCTGGACATCAACCCCTGGCGAACCAGCCATCCCGCCGTGGTGCCGGCCAACGTTCGCACCGCGCGACAATGAGCGCCGAGCCGCGTGCGCCGCGTCCCACCGTCGCGACGGCCTCCTGCGCGGGCCACGTCTGGAGCAATTCATGAATCGAATCCACTTCGGCACCGATGGCATTCGCGGCACTGTGGGACAGGACCCCATCACGCCCGACTTCGTGCTGCGCCTGGGGCATGCGGTCGGGCGCGTGCTGGCCCGTCACCACGACAGGCCGGTGGTGCTGATCGGCAAGGACACGCGCATCTCCGGCTACATGCTGGAAAGCGCGCTGGAATCCGGGCTGATCTCGGCGGGAGCCAGCGTGGTGCTGCTGGGGCCGGTGCCCACGCCGGCGGTCGCCTACCTCACGCGCGCCCAGCGCGCCAGCCTGGGTGTGGTGATCAGCGCCAGCCACAACCCGTTCGGCGACAACGGCATCAAGTTCTTCAGCGCGCAAGGCACCAAGCTGCCCGATGCGTGGGAGCTGGAGGTCGAGGCGATGCTCGCCGAGTCGCCGTCCTGGGCCTCGTCGGCCGAACTCGGGCGCGCGCGCCGCCTGGACGATGCCGCGGGCCGCTACGTCGAGTTCTGCAAGAGCAGCGTGCTCCACGAACTGAGCCTGCGCGGGCTCAGGATCGTCGTCGACGCGGCACACGGTGCGGCCTACCAGATCGCGCCCATGGTGTTTCATGAACTGGGTGCCGAGGTGGTGGCCATCGGTTGCGCGCCGGATGGCCTGAACATCAACGCCGGTGTGGGCGCCACCCACCCCGAGGCGCTGGTGCGCGCGGTGGCCGAGCACGGCGCCGACTACGGCGTGGCGCTGGATGGCGACGCCGACCGCGTGCAGATGGTCGACGGGGCAGGACGGCTGTACGACGGAGACGAGCTGCTGTACGTGCTCGCCATCGACCGCCTGGTGCGCGAGCGTGCGGATGGCGGCGCGGCGCGCAGCCGGCAACTGGCGGGCGTGGTCGGAACGCTGATGACCAATCTGGGGGTGGCGCAGGCGCTGCAGGAGCGTGGCCTGGAGTTCGTGCGCGCCAAGGTGGGTGACCGCCACGTTCTGGAGGAGCTCGCGCGGCGCGGCTGGTTGCTGGGAGGCGAAAGCTCGGGCCACCTGTTGGTGCTGGACAAGCACACCACGGGGGATGGCCTGATTTCGGCGTTGCAGGTGCTGCAGGCCTGCCTGCTGCAGCAGCGGTCGCTCGCCGAGCTGCTGGTCGATGTGCATCTGTGTCCGCAGGTGCTCATCAACGTGCGCCTGCGCCCGGGTCAGGACTGGAGCCGCAGCCAGCGCCTGCACGACGAGACGCGTGCGGTCGAGGCCGAGCTGGGCCACGGTGGGCGCGTGCTGATTCGCGCGAGCGGAACCGAACCTCTGCTGCGCGTGATGGTCGAGGCGCGCGACGCGGGCCAGGCCCGGGCGGGGGCCGAACGCCTGGCGGCCAGTCTGCAGGAGCGATGACCGGTCATGGCCCTCGGCAGCGGTCGGGCCTGGCCAGCGGGCGCGTGGCGATAATCACGACACCTTGAAACGCGAATGCGGCCTGGCCTCGATGGAGGTCAATCTCTCCGAGCACGATGGCGTGCGCTATCTGCACCTGGGCACCGAATGGGTGCAGGGGTCGATGCGCCTCGATGCGCCGTTCGACCTCGATCTGGAGTACGTGCAGCGCATGATGGCCTGGTTGCTGTTCGTCGACGCGGGCGCGGTGGCCGGCCGTCACGCGATGCAACTTGGCCTGGGTGCCGGTGCCATCACCAAGTTCTGTCACAAGCAGCTGGCCATGCGTTGCACCGCGATCGAGATCAATCCACGGGTGGTCAGCGCCTGCCGCGGCTGGTTGCGCCTGCCGGCCGATGGCGCGCGGCTGCAAGTGGTTGTCGCCGACGCCGCCACGGAAATCCGCGATTCGCGCTGGCTGGCTGGCGTGGACGCCTTGGCCGTCGACCTCTACGACGACGAGGCGGCAGCCCCCGTGCTGGACAGCAGCGAGTTTTATGCCGACTGCCGGCGCTTGCTGACTGACAATGGGTGCATGACGGTCAACCTGTTCGGCCGCTCGGCCAGCTACGAGCGCAGCCTGGGGCACATCACCGAGGCTTTTGGTGCGCGCTCCGTGTGGGCCTTCAAGCCCACGCGCGAGGGCAACACGGTGGTGCTGGCGCAGCGCACGCCCGTGCGCGCGAGTCGCGCGCTCTTGCAGCAGCGTGCCGACACCGTCCAGGCGCGCTGGGGGCTGCCGGCCAGCAAGTGGCTGCGCGTGTTCAAGGCCATCGAAAAATGAAACGAAGCACGCGTCCGGAACCCCTGACGCCCGGCGACGGGCATTACGCGGGTCCGCTCCAGTGGCAGCACTTGGTTCAGTGGCTGCACGACGATGGCGTGATCACGGCCAACGAGGCGCGCCACACGATCGCACGCTGCTCGCAGGCCGAGAGCGCTCAGCCGGCGCTGGTGCGGCTGGCGGCCGTCGGGGTGGCACGCGCCAGCGATGGTGCGGCAATGGACATCGAGGAACTCACGCGCTTTCTGGCACGCCGCGCGGGCCTTGACTACCTGCGCATCGACCCGCTCAAGGTCGATGTCGGCAAGGTCGCCGAGGCGATGAGCGCCCCTTACGCCGAGCGCCACAGGGTGCTGCCGGTGCAGGTGAGTGCCGCCGAGCTGGTGGTGGCCACCAGTGAACCGTTCGTCGACGACTGGGTCGCCGAGGTCGAACGCCAGGCGCGCCGCCCCGTGCGGCGCGTGGTGGCCAACCCGGTCGACATCAAGCGCTACACGGCCGAGTTCTTCGCACTGGCCAAGTCGGTGCGCGCGGCACAAAAGAGCGGTGGCACCGGGGGGGTGGCGAGCTTCGAGCAACTGGTCGAGCTGGGCAAGTCGGGTCGTCAGCTCGACGCCAACGACCAGGGCGTGATCCAGGTGGTCGACTGGTTGTGGCAATACGCCTTCAACCAGCGCGCCAGCGACATTCACCTGGAGCCGCGGCGCGAGCAGGGCGTCATCCGCTTTCGCATCGACGGCGTTCTGCATCCGGTCTATCAGATGCCACCCGGCGTGATGACCGCCATCACCGCGCGCGTCAAGCTGCTGGGACGCATGGACGTGATCGAAAAACGCCGCCCGCAGGATGGACGCATCAAGACGCGCAACCCATCGGGTGACGAGATCGAGATGCGCCTGTCCACCCTGCCCACCGCGTTCGGCGAGAAGCTGGTGATGCGCATCTTCGACCCCGACACCGCAACCAAGGACCTGGCCCAACTGGGGTTCACGACCCACGACGCGGAACGCTGGCAGGCGATGGTCGCCCGCCCGCACGGCATCATCCTGGTGACGGGGCCCACCGGCTCGGGCAAGACGACCACGCTGTACTCCACGCTGCGGCGCGTGGCCACCGAGGAAGTGAACGTCAGCACCATCGAGGACCCGATCGAGCGCATCGAGCCCGCGCTGAACCAGACCCAGGTGCAGCCGCAGCTCGATTTCAGCTTTGCCGAGGGGGTGCGCGCACTGATGCGGCAGGACCCCGACATCATCATGATCGGGGAGATCCGCGACCTGGAAACCGCCGAAATGGCGGTGCAGGCCGCGCTCACCGGTCACCTGGTGTTCAGCACGCTGCACACCAACGACGCGCCCTCGGCGCTCACGCGGTTGATGGAGCTGGGTGTGCCGCCCTACCTGTTGAACGCCACCATTCTGGGCGTGCTGGCGCAGCGCCTGGTTCGCACGCTTTGCCCGTTGTGCAAGCAGGCCGAAGCAGAGGCCAGCATCGAGCTGCTGGCCGCGGCCGTGCGACCCTGGAAGATCAACCAGGGCCACTATCGACCCTACAAGGCCATCGGGTGCGTGGAGTGCCGGATGACCGGCTACCGCGGGCGCATGGGCATCTACGAGTTGCTGACGGTGAGCGATGCGTTTCGGACGCAGGTGCGCACCGACGTGGGCATGACGCCGCTGCGCAAACAGGCCATTGCCGACGGCATGCGCCCGCTGCGCCTGGCGGGCGCCATGCGCGCGGCCGAGGGTCTGACGACGCTGGAAGAAGTGATCGCCGCCACGCCGCCCCTGGAGTCTTGAGCGCGCGCGGACGGAGGCTGCCGCAATTCGGGTAATCACGGAGTGGCGTCGTCGCGACCCAAACCACGTGCCCACTGCGCGATGGCGACAATGCGGACTGACGAAAACAAAGGAGACGACTCGTGCGCATCAAGAGTCAGAAGGATTTTTTCGCGGGCCTGTTGTACGTGGTGGTGGGCACCGCGTTCGCGATCGGTGCGTTCAACTACACCATCGGCACCAGCGCGCGCATGGGACCGGGCTACTTCCCGATGCTCGTCGGCGGCCTGCTGGCGATTCTGGGCGCGATCATCTGCGTGAAGGCCCTGGTGGTCGAGACGCCCGATGGCGACCCGATCGGCAAGTGGGCGTGGCGACCCCTGTTCTTCATCGTCCTGGCCAACTTCCTGTTCGGCATCCTGCTGGGCGGCGTGCCGTCTCTGGGCATCCCGGCGCTGGGCGTGATGGCAGCCATCGTGGTGCTCACGTTCGTCGCGGCGCTGGGTGGGCGCGAGTTCAAGCTGGTCGAGGTCCTGATCCTGGCTGTGGTGCTGGCGGTTGGCAGCTGGGTCACCTTCGTCTGGGGCCTGAACCTGCAGATGCCGGTGTGGCCGAGCTTCATTGCCCGCTGAGCACTAGGAGATCGTCGTCATGGAACTGCTCGACCATCTGGTGCTCGGCTTCGGCGTCGCCTTCACGATGCAGAACCTGGCCTACGCCTTCATCGGCTGCCTGCTGGGCACGCTGATCGGCGTGCTGCCGGGCGTCGGCCCCGTGGCCACCATCGCCATGCTGCTGCCGACCACCTACGCGCTGCCGCCGGTGGCCGCGCTGATCATGCTGGCCGGCATCTACTACGGCGCGCAGTACGGCGGCTCGACCACCGCCATCCTGGTCAACCTGCCGGGCGAGGCGTCTTCCGTCGTCACGGTGATCGACGGCTACCAGATGGCGCGGCGCGGGCGCGCCGGGCCGGCGCTGGCGGCGGCGGCGATCGGCTCGTTCATCGCCGGCTGCTTCGGTACGCTGGTGCTGGCCGCGTTTGCGGTTCCGCTGACCGAAGTGGCGTTCAAGTTCGGCCCGGCCGAATATTTCTCGCTGATGGTGCTGGGCCTGATCGGCGCGGTGGTGCTGGCCTCGGGCTCGCTCGTCAAGGCGATCGGCATGATCGTGCTGGGCCTGCTGCTGGGCCTGGTGGGAACCGACGTCAACTCGGGCGTGGCGCGCTACAGCTTCGATATTCCGGAACTCACCGACGGCATCGGCTTCATCGCGATCGCCATGGGCGTGTTCGGCTATGGCGAGATCATCGCCAACCTGGCGCGCGACGAGGGCAAGCGCGAGGTGTTCGACGTCAAGGTTCAGCACCTGTATCCGAGCCGCGAAGACTGGAGGCTGATGACCCCGGCCATTTTGCGCGGGACGGCGTTGGGCTCGATGCTGGGCATCCTGCCCGGGGGCGGTGCGGTGCTGTCGGCGTTCGCCGCCTACACGGTCGAGAAGAAGACCCGACTCAGGCCCGGCGAGGTGCCGTTCGGGCAGGGCAACATCCGGGGTGTCGCTGCACCCGAGTCGGCGAACAACGCGGGCTCGCAGACTTCGTTCATTCCGCTGCTGACGCTGGGGATCCCGCCCAATGCCGTGATGGCGCTGATGGTCGGTGCGATGACGATCCACAACATCCAGCCCGGCCCGCAGGTCATGACCAGCAGCCCGGACCTGTTCTGGGGCCTGATCGCTTCGATGTGGATCGGCAACGCCATGTTGATCATCCTGAACCTGCCGCTGATCGGTATCTGGATCAAGCTGCTGACGGTGCCCTACCGCTGGCTGTTTCCGGCGATCGTGCTGTTTTGCGCCATCGGCGTGTACACCACCAACAACAACACCTGGGACATCTGGATCATGGGCTGGTTCGGCATCATCGGCTACATCTTCCACAAACTGGCGATGGAGCCCGCGCCGCTGCTGCTGGGGCTGATCCTGGGGCCGATGATGGAGGAGAACCTGCGCCGCGCGCTGCTGCTCTCGCGTGGCGACTGGAGCGTGCTGGTGACGCGTCCGCTGTCGGCCTCGCTGCTGGCGTTGGCGCTGTTGCTGCTGGTGATCGTGGTGCTGCCGGTGGTGCGCAAGGGACGCACGGAAGCCTTCGTCGAGGACTGACCGCGGGGCGCGGGCGGCGCGCGCCGCGGTTGCCTCGCGCACAATGATGGGCTCCGATGGAGCGCCATGACCCAGCCCGCGACACCCCTTCCCGCGCCGCTCACGGCCGAGTTGCGCCAGGCTCTGCACCAGGAAGTGCACGCGCGCCCGCCGCAGGAGCTGCACGCGCCGCTGGCGGTGACCCAATGGGTGATGTGGGTCGACGCGGGTGCACGCACGGCCAGCATCGAGCACCTGGCGATCCTGCTCTCGGGGCACGGGCTGCCGATGCCCGCCGCCGACGCGGTCTTCATGCAGGCCGATCTGGGCGAATCGAGCCTGCGCTGGGAGGTTCACACCGAGTTCGTCGTCTGGACGTTCCTGCGCCCGCTGCACGAAGCCGAACTCGTCGCGCTGGCCCAGGGCGAACCGCCAACCGCCGCCGAACTGCTGCCGGCCGGCTGGCGCCAGAGCCTCCCGGGCAGCCCGTTGACGGGTGTGCACCTGTGGGCCCTGCCGCGCGAGGGGCGGGACGGCCCGGCCATCGTGCGCGCGCTGTTCGACAAAGGCAGCGTGACGGGCTCGCGCGTGATGAGCCACAGCTCGGACCTGCACACCGACCTGCGGTTGCGACCCGACGGCTGTCTGCGCATGCTGGTGCTGACCGGCGAGCCGGCGCCGGGGCAGGTGACGCCGCGTCGTCTGGGGCGGCTCGTGCAGCGGGTGCTGGAGATCGAGACCTACCGCATGGCGGCGCTGCTGGGCTTGCCGGCGGCGCGCCAGGTCGTGCGCTGGCTGGCGGACGGCGAGGCTGAACTGGCCCAACTGGCGCAGGCGATGCGCTCGGCGGTGCGGGCCGACGAGCCCGTGCTGCTCGATCGCCTGACTCGACTGGCCGCCGAGCTGGAGGGCCTGTACGCCAACACCCACACCCGCTTTTCGGCCAGCGCGGCGTATGACGATCTGATCCGCCAGCGCCTGGCCGACATTGCCGAGCAACGCATCGAAGGCATGCAGTCGCTGCGTGACTTCCTGGAGCGACGGCTGGCGCCCGCGATGGCCACCTGTCGCTCGGCCGACCGGCGCCAGGCGGCACTGTCGGCGCGCATCGCGCGCGTGGGCGATCTGCTGCGTACGCGCGTGGAGGTCGCGCAACAGCAAAGCAGTCGCGAGCTGTTGGCGGCGATGAACCGGCGCCAGGGATTGCAGCTCAAGCTGCAATCGACGGTCGAGGGCTTGTCGGTGGCGGCGATCACCTATTACGTGGTGGGACTGGTGGGCTATCTGGCCAAGGGCGCGCAGCAGATCGGCTGGCCGGTTGGCGTCGAAGCGAGCATGGCCATCGCCGTGCCGGTGGTGGCCCTGGCGGTGTGGGCGTCGCTGCGGCGCCTGCACCACCGCATCGCCGATGCCGACGCGGGCGAGCGCGCGCAACGCAAGTGATGACAAAATCGAGTTGAAACGGCCACCCACCAAGCCAGAGAAGCTATGAATTCGAGAGCATCAGGCCTGCTGATGGCCACCCTTGGAGCTGTCGGTTTCAGCGCCAAGGCGATCGTGGTCAAGCTCGCTTACCGCTGGGGCGTCGATGCGATCACGTTGCTGATGTACCGCATGGCGATGGCGCTGCCGTTTTTCCTGCTGATGGCCTGGTGGGGCGGGCGTGGCCGCACGCCACTCACCACGGCCGAGCGGCGCGCCGTGCTCGGGCTGGGTTTTTGCGGCTACTACCTGGCCAGCATGCTCGACTTCGTCGGCCTGCAGTTCATCACCGCCAGCCTGGAGCGGCTGATCCTGTACCTCACGCCCACGCTGGTGCTGGTCTACGGCTGGGCCTTGCGTGGGCGGCCCATCACGCTCGCTCACCTGCTGGCGACGGCGATCGGCTATGGCGGGGCGCTGCTGGTGTTCGGGGCCGAGCTGCGCGACGCCTCCAGCCCGGCCACCGCCCTGGGTGCCGGCTTGATCTTCCTGTCGGCGGCATCGTATGCGCTGTACCTGTTCTTCAGCGGCGAGTTCGTGCAGCGCATCGGCAGCCTGCGCCTGGTGGGGCTCGCCTCGACCGTGGCCAGCGTTTGCTGCATCGCGCACTTTCTGGTGGCCAATCCGCTCGCCGCCGCGCGCGTGGCCGAGCCGGTGCTGTGGCTGTCGCTGCTCAACGCCACCTTGTGCACAGCCGTGCCGGTGCTGCTGGTGATGATGGGGGTGGAGCGCATCGGCGCCAGCCTGGCGGCGCAGGTCGGCATGGTCGGGCCGCTGTCCACCATCGCCTTGAGCATCGCGCTGCTGGGCGAGCCGTTCACACCCGGGCTGGCGGCCGGCACCGTGCTGGTGATCGCCGGAATCGCCCTGTTCAGCCGTGCCGGCCGCGCCGTGCGGTAGGCTCGGGTGTCGTTGTCAAAGGAGCTTGAGAAATGGATCTGGGAATCGCTGGCAAGTGGGCGCTGGTGGGCGGCGCCAGCAAGGGGCTGGGTCTGGGCTGCGCGCGCGCGCTGGCCCACGAAGGCGTGAACGTGGTGATGGTCGCCCGAAGCGCCGAGGCGCTGCAGGCCGCGGCGGCGGCGCTGCGCGCCGAGGCGGGCGTGCAGGTGCTGCCGGTGGCCGCCGACATAACCACGCCCGAGGGGCGCGCGCTGGTGTTCGCGCAGCGCCAAGAGTTTGACATCGTCGTCACCAACGCGGGCGGCCCGCCCATGGGCAACTTCCGCGACTGGGACCGCGAGGCCTGGATCAAGGCGGTGGACGCCAACATGCTCACGCCGATCGAGCTGATCAAGGCCACCATCGACGGCATGCTGGTGCGCGGGTTCGGGCGCATCGTCAACATCACCTCCAGCGCAGTGAAGGCGCCGATCGACGTGCTGGGACTGTCCAACGGAGCGCGCTCGGGCCTGACAGGTTTTGTGGCGGGTCTGGCGCGCAATCCCGAAGTGGCGGCCAAGGGCGTGACCATCAACAACATGCTGCCCGGCAAGTTCGACACCGACCGCCTGGCCGGCCTGATGCAGGGCATGGTCAAGCAAAGCGGCAAGAGCGTGGACGAAGTGCGCGCCGCGCAGGCTGCGCCCATCCCGGCGCGACGCTTCGGCACGCCGGCGGAGTTCGGCGCCGTGTGCGCGTTCCTGTGCAGCCAGCAGGCGGGGTACCTGACGGGGCAGAACATCCTGCTCGACGGCGGGCTGTATCCCGGCACGTTCTGAGGTCAACGGCACCCTGGCCCAGAAACTGGTCGGTCGACGCGGGTATGCCTGCCGCCGCAGAATCGGCCGGATCGAGTTTGACGCAAGGAGTGCATCATGAAACCCGATTCGGACACTGGCGGCCAGGAGGCGCGCATGCGCGCGGCGATCGGCGAGGCGGTGAGCATCGCGCCGCAGTTTTTGCGTGGCGAGATCGACGCCGACCGCATGGCCCACACGATGGTCGACGCGGTGCGCCGCTATGCCGAGCACGAGCAGGCCGCGGGCGGCGTGCGGCATGGTGCCGAGGTCGAGCACCTGCAGCATGCGCTGGCCGAGCTGATGGGTTGCGGCTCGGGCTACCTTGCCGGCCGATGTGACGCGGCCTGAGTCGGACGCACCATGGCCTGGATGGTCGGGAAGTTCGGATCCAACTGAAGCCGGGCGGCTCGCCGCCCGCCAGGGGTGGCGCGCTTAGCGCCGCGGCGACACCAGAATGCCGGCGGCGATCAGCGCGAACGCCAGTGCGTGGTAGGCCTGCGGCCACTCGCCCAGAAACAACGCCGACAGGATGGCGGCGAATACCGGGGCCAGGTTGTAGAACACGCCCGCCATGGTGGGCCCCGCGCGCTGCACGCCCAGACCCCAGCAGCGGTAGGCGAGCACCGCCGGCCCGATGGCCACGTACGCCAGCGCGGCCACCAGCGGCCAACCCCAGTGGATGGGCGCCGGGCTGACCAGCCACTCGCCGCCCGCGAACAGGCCCGACCAGCCCACGCCGTACGTCACCTGCGCCAGCAGCAGCGCGGCCCAGTCGGCGCGCAGACGCGGCGGATCGCCCGGGCGCGGCAGCAGCAGCCACGAATACCAGGCCCACAGGATGGTGGCCAGCAGCATCAGCACATCGCCCGGCACGAAATGCCAGTGCACCAGGCGCTGCCATTGCCCGCCGGTGAGAACCACCAGCACCCCGGCCATCGACAGCAGCACGCCCGCCACCTGCGCGCGGCTGACCGGCGTGGCGAAAAACGCGCGCCCCAGCACCAGCATCCACAGCGGCAGGGTGGAGGACACGAGAGTGACGTTCAGCGCGGTCGACGTGTGCAGCGCCAGATATTGCAGCGCGTTGTAGCAGCCCACGCCCAGCAGGCCCAGCAGCGCGTAGCGGCGCCAGTGCGGCCAGATGGGACTGTCCCGGCGCAGCACCCAGGGCGCCAGCGGCACCAGCAGCACGAACGCCGCCGCCCAGCGCAGGAAGTTGAGCATCATCGGAGGCACCAGTTCCACCACCAGGCGGCCGACCACCGCGTTGCCCGCCCACAGCAGAGGCGGGATGACGAGCAACAGGGTGGTGGCGGGGGTCAGGCGCATGGGCGGTGCCAGGGTGGCTAGGCGGGGCTTGCGGCGATCGCGCGCAGCGCGGGGCAAGCCGTGGCACCATCGACCGGTCGTGCGAGCTTAAACGAGGAGCAATATCCCATGTCACTGGCCGTTCAGATCGCCCGCCAGGGCGGTGTCGAGGAGATGAAGCTGGTCGAGGTCGCCGTGGGCGAGCCGGGGCCGGGCGAGGTGCGCATTCGCCACCACGCGATTGGCCTGAACTTCATCGACGTCTACCAGCGCAGCGGCCTGTACCCGCTGCCCACACCGCTCAACCTGGGCATGGAAGGCGCGGGGGTGATCGAGGCCGTTGGCGCGGGCGTGGTGCACCTGAAGCCGGGTGACCGGGCCGCCTACACCAGCCAGCCGCCGGGCAGCTACAGCCAGGTGCGCGTGCTGTCGGCGCGCGCCGTGTGCAAGCTGCCGGACGACATCG
>CAZGOL010000040.1:0-1274 GCA_964527755.1 uncultured Ottowia sp. | reverse complement strand
AAGATTTTGCTCCACGGGTTCGCGAGATCACCGGTGGCGCTGGGGTGAAGGTGGTCTACGACTCGGTCGGCAAGGACACGTGGGAGGGCTCCCTGGATTGCCTGCGCCCGTTCGGCCTGATGGCCAGCTTCGGCAACGCCAGCGGCGCGGTGCCGCCGTTCGCGCTTGGCGTGCTGGCGGGCAAGAGCCTGTACGTCACGCGCCCGTCGATCTACGCGCACCTGGCCACGCGTGAGCGCTGCCAGGAGATGGCCGACGACCTGTTCGACGTGGTGCGCGCCGGCTCCGTCAAGATCCACGTCAGCCAGCGCTTTGCCCTGGCCGACGTGCAGGCCGCGCACCGCGCGCTGGAGGCGCGCCAGACGACCGGTTCGGTGGTGCTGATTCCCTGATGCGCGGAGGCTCGTGATGAAAATCGTGATGATGGGCGCGGGCGGCGTGGGCGGCGTGTTCGGCGCGCGCCTGCTGCAGGCAGGGCATGACGTGGCCTTCATCGCCCGCGGCGCGCACCTGACGGCGTTGCGCAGTGAAGGCCTGACCATCGAGAGCACCGCGCACGGCAACCTGCACCTGGCATCGGTGCGCGCCACCGACGACCCGGCCCGCTGCCCGCCGCCCGACTGGGTCATCCTCTCGGTCAAGCTGCCCGACAGCGAGGCCGCGGTGCGTCTGGTACGCCCGCTGGTCGGGCCGCACACGGCCGTGCTGTCGCTGCAAAACGGGGTCAGCAAGGACGAGCTGCTCCGGCGCGAATTCGGTGCCGCGGCCGTTGTCGGCGGCGTCGCTTACGTCGGCGCCTACATCGAGCGGCCCGGCGTCATCCATCAGATCGGCGCCATGCAGGGCATCGACTTCGGCGAGTACGACGGACGCGCCTCCGAGCGCACCCAGGCGTTGCTGGCGGCGCTGCAGGCGGCCGGCATCACCGCCCGCGTCAGCGCGGACATTCGTCGCACCATCTGGGAAAAATTCGTGCTGCTGGTCGGCATCTCGGGTGCCACCACCGCCGTGCGCGCACCGGTGGGGCCGATCCGCGCCAACCCCAGGGCGCGCGCCTTCCTGCTGCAACTGATGCAGGAAACCGTGGCCGTTGGCCGCGCGCAGGGCGTCAACCTGCCGGTCGACTTTGCCGACGACCGGCTGGCTTTGGTGGACACCATGGCGGCCGAGATGGATTCGTCCATGCACCACGACCTGCGCACCGGCCGGCCGCTGGAAGTCGAGTGGCTGAGCGGCACCGTGGCCGAGCTGGGGGCGCAAGGCGGCATCGCCAC
>CAZGOL010000039.1:15752-18330 GCA_964527755.1 uncultured Ottowia sp. | reverse complement strand
CGCGTGGCGATCTACTGCGCGCCCACCGCCGACGACCGCGACACATGGCAGTCGACCCTGCAGCACATCGCCATGGAAGGGCGCTGTTTCGTGCTGTCGGCCTGCCAGCACCTGCGCCGGCCGCAGTTCCCGGCCGACCGCATGAACAACCGCCTGCCCGACGCACCCGACACCGTGCTGATGCGCGGGGGCAGCGCCATCTACGACCCGCTGGGCAAGCTGCTCGCGGGGCCGGTGTTCGGCGAGGACGCGCTGCTCACCGCCGAGCTGGATCTGTCCGTCATCGGCGCCGCGCAGATGGATTTCGATCCGGTGGGTCATTACTCGAGACCCGACGTGTTTTCGCTGAAGGTCAATACCGCGCCGCAGCGCGCGGTGCAACTGGGAGACTGAACATGGGACAAGTTGCCCTGGCCGCCAAGATCACCCACGTGCCCAGCATGTACCTCAGCGAGTTGCCGGGCCCGCGCCACGGCACGCGCCAGGATGCCATCGACGGCCACAAGGAAATCGGCTGGCGCTGCCGCGAACTGGGCGTGGACACCATCGTCGTGTTCGACACGCACTGGCTGGTCAACGCCACCTACCACATCAACTGCGCGCCGCGCTGGCAGGGCACCTACACCAGCAACGAACTGCCGCACTTCATCAGCAACATGACCTACGGGTTCGATGGCAACCCCGAGCTCGGACGGCTGCTGGCCAAGGTGTGCAACGAGCAGGGCGTCGAGACGCTGGCACACGACGCCACCTCGCTGCAGCCCGAATACGGCACCCTGGTGCCGATGCGCTACATGAACGCCGACGAACATTTCAAGGTGGTTTCCGTCTCGGCGCTGTGCACGAGCCACTACCTCAACGACAGCGCACGCCTGGGCTGGGCCATGCGCGAAGCGGTGGAAAAGCACTACGACGGCAAGGTGGCCTTCATGGCCAGCGGATCGCTGTCGCACCGCTTTGCACAGAACGGCCTGGCGCCCGAGTTCGCCTTCAAGATCTGGAGCCCCTTCCTGGAGCGCCTGGACCACGAGGTGATCCAGATGTGGAGGAACGGCGAGTGGGGCGACTTCTGCGCCATGCTGCCCGAGTACGCCGCCAAGGGCCACGGCGAAGGCTTCATGCACGACACGGCGATGCTGCTGGGCGCGCTGGGCTGGTCGTCCTACGACGGCAAGGCAGAGGTCATCACACCCTATTTCGCCGCTTCGGGCACGGGGCAGATGAACGCCATCTTTCCGGTGACCCGGCAGGACGGCACCGCCGTGCCGCCGCCCGAGGCTTCGCGCGCGACCGGGTTTCGCGCCTTCCCGAGGCTGTGAGGCGCCCATGCCGCACCTGGTCATTCTTTACTCCGGCAACCTCGACGCGATCGTCGACATGCCGCAGCTATGCCGCGACGCGGCCGACGCGATGCTCGCGGTGCGCGACGAGGCTGGTGCGTCCGTGTTTCCGCCCGGCGGCACGCGGGTGCTGGCCTATCCGGCGCCGCACTTCGCGCTGGCCGACGGTGGTGCCGCCGGTCGTGCCGTCGGCGGTGGCAAGACCGGCATCTCGGGTCCAGACCCGGGCGAATACGCCTTCATGTACGCCAACCTGCGCATGGCGCGCGGACGCAGCGGCGCCACGCAGCAGCGCGCCGGCGAGGCGGTCACGGCCGCGCTGCGTGCGCGGCTCGATCCGCTGATGGCCACGCGCCACATCGGCCTGACCGTTCAGGTGGACGAGGGCACCGAAGTGTTCGACGCCAAGCACAGCTCGCTGCATCCGCTGTTCAGGAAGCCTTGACATGCTGGACGACGACCGGATCCGGCAGCTTGCCGCCGAACTGCACGCCAGCGAACGGTCCCGCTTGCCCGTCGAGCATTTTTCCAGGCGCTTTGCCGGCATGACGGTGGAAGACGGCTATCGCATCAGCCGCGCCTGGGTTGCCTTGCAGCTGGCCGAGGGGCGGCGGGTGATCGGCCACAAGATCGGCCTGACCAGCCGCGCCATGCAGATCAGCAGCCAGATCGACGAGCCCGACTACGGCACGCTGCTGGACTCCATGCGGTTCACCTGCACGCCGGGCCAGGTGCTGGACATTCCCGCCAGCCGCTTCATCGCCCCGCGCGTCGAGGTGGAACTGGCCTTCGTGCTCAAGTCCGACCTGCAAGGACCTGACGTGGACGTGGAGCGGGTGCTGGCCGCCACCGACTACGTCACGCCCGCCATCGAGATCATCGATGCCCGCATCGAGCAGTTCGATCGCCACACCAAAGCCATGCGCAAGGTGCAGGACACCATCAGCGACAACGCGGCCAACGCCGGCATCGTCATCGGCGCGGGCCGCGCCGATGCGCGGGCCATCGACCGCGCGTGGGTGGGCGCCATCCTGCGGCAAAACGGCGTGGTCGAGGAAACCGGCCTGGCCGCCGGCGTGCAGGGCGACCCGGCGATCGGCATTGCCTGGCTGGCCAACAAGCTCGCTCCCTGGGGCGAACACCTGAAGGCGGGGCAGATCGTGCTGGCCGGCTCGTTCACGCGGCCGGTGGTGGCCAGGGCGGGCGATGCGTTCGTGGCCGACTACGGGCCGCTGGGC
>CAZGOL010000039.1:7500-15652 GCA_964527755.1 uncultured Ottowia sp. | reverse complement strand
GCCGGTGGTGGCCAGGGCGGGCGATGCGTTCGTGGCCGACTACGGGCCGCTGGGCCAACTCGTCTTCAAGTTCGTCTGAAAGCTCCCGATGGAAACTCCGCGCAACCCCTTCAAGCAGGCCCTGCGGGAACACCGCCCGCAGATCGGCTACTGGCTCAACCTGCCCAACACCACGGTGGGCGAAATCGCCGCGGGCGCCGGTTTCGACTGGCTGCTGATCGACGGCGAGCACACCTCGCACAACCTGCAGAGCGTGCTCTACCAGTTGCAGGCGCTGGCCGCCTATCCCGCCACTCACGCGATCGCGCGCATTCCCATGGGCCTGGGCCACGTCGGCGAGATGCTGATCAAGCAGTATCTCGACCTGGGCGTGCAAACCCTGTTGGTGCCCATGATCGACACCGCCGAACAGGCGGCCGCCGTGGTGCGGGCGGCGCGCTACCCCGACGAAAACGGCGCCAACGGCATCCGCGGCATGGCCGGCGGGCGTGCCGCACGCTGGGGGCGCCACCCGCGCTACGTGCACGAAGCCAATGACCGCCTGTGCATCCTGGTGCAGGCCGAGACGCGCGTCGCCCTGGGCAACCTGGAGGCCATTGCGGCGGTGGATGGCGTGGACGGCATCTTCATCGGCCCGGCCGACCTGTCGGCCTCCATGGGCCATCGCGGCGATCCCGCGCACCCCGAGATGCAGGCGCTGATGGAGGACGCCACACGCCGCATCGTGCGCACCGGCAAGGCGGCAGGCAACCTTTCGCCCGACGAGGCCACCGCGCGTCGCTACCTCGGCTGGGGTGCCACCTTCGTCGCCGTTGGCCTGGACACCGTCACTCTGGCGCGCGAGACCACGCGCCTGGTCAAAACCTTCAAGGAGCAAGCGTGAACGCCCTGCCGACCCGCACGCTGCACGATCGGGTGCATCCCGACGAGTGGGCCGCGCGCCTGCAACTGGCCGCCTGCTACCGCGTGTTCGCCATGCTCGGCTGGACCGAGATGATCTACAACCACATCACCCTGCGCGTGCCCGAAAGCGCCACGGGCGGCGAGAAGCACTTTCTCATCAACCCGTTCGGCCTGCACTACAGCGAGGTGACCGCCAGCAACCTGGTCAAGATCGACCTGGCGGGCAACATCCTCGATGGATCGACGTACCCGATCAACCCCGCCGGCTACGTGCTGCACAGCTGCATCCACGATGGGGTGGCCGGCGCGCACTGCGTGATGCACACGCACACCACGGCCGGCGTGGCGGTGGCTTCGCTGGCCTCGGGTCTGTCGCAAAGCAACTTCTACAGCGCGCAGCTGCACGACCTGGTGGCCTACCACGACTTCGAGGGCATCACCATCCGCACCGACGAAGGCCCGCGCGTGGTGGCCAGCATTGGCCGCAGGCCTGCGGTGATCCTGCGCAACCACGGCCTGCTGTCCTGGGGCGAGAGCCTGCCCCTGGCCTTCGCCGTGCTGTGGACACTGCAGCGCGCCTGCGAGGTGCAACTGGCCACGCAGAGCATGGGCCAGCCGTTGCCGGTGCCGGCCGACATCGCGGCGCGGTGCACGCGCGATTCGTTCCAGTTCGACCCCCGTCGCGGCGCCGGGCAGGACGTGTTCGACGCCCTGGTGCGGCAGGTGGATCGCATCGACCGGAGCTACACGCAGTAGAGCGGCTGCAAGCGGGGCACGCCGCCCGCGCCAGGCCACATCCAGACTCCCTCGGTTCAACCCCTGCGGCCTCAAGCCGCGGCCCCTGTCCCTGCCTCACGCGGAAGTCGTGAAAAACCCAGGGCGGCGGGCACGACGCAAGCGAAGTTCGACCCCCATGAAGCTCAATGAAGTGATCGCCAACGCCCTCAAGGACATGGGGGTCGGCCACCTGTTTGGCGTGATCGGCGATGTCAACCTGTTCATCGTCGACCAGTTCGTGAAGGATGGTGGTCGCTACGTCGGCGCCACCCACGAGGCTTCGGCCGTGCTCATGGCGCTGGGGTGGGCCCAGGTGACCGGCAAGACCGGCGTGGCCACGGTCACCTGCGGGCCCGGACTGGTGAACGCCCTCACGCCCCTGGTCGAAGGAGTCAAGGGCCAGATCCCGATGGTGCTGGTCACGGGCGATGGCCTGTCGAAGTTCAAGTTCCACCCGCAGAAGATCTCGCACCGCGAATTCATCCTGGCCACCGGCGCCGGCTATGAGGCGCCCGCCCGCCTGGTGGACGTGGGGCGCGATCTGGCGCACGCGTTTCAGCGCGCCTGGGCCGAGCGCAAGCCCATCGTGTTCAACTTTCCCGCCTATGACCTGCAGTGGGAGGACATCGGCGAATACCGGCCGCCCAGGCTGGCCTTTCCAGTGCGCCACACGCAGGAGATCGATGGCGCGGAACTCGAGCTGGCCATCGGCCTCATCGCCAGCGCCAAGCGCCCCATCGTGCTGGCGGGGCACGGGGCGACCATGGGCGATCAGGCGCGGTCGGTGCTCAAGCTGGCCAGGCGCCTGGACGCGCCGGTCATGACCACGCTGCGTTCCAAGGACCTGTACCGGGGTGACCCGAGCAACCTGGGCGTGCTTGGCATCTCGGGACGCGAGGAGGCGGTGGAGGCGGTGACGCTGAGCGACTGCATCGTCGCCTTCGGCGCGGGGCTGAACATGTTCACCACCGGCTGGGGGGAACTGCTGGCCAAAAAGCGCGTGGTGCTGGTCACCGAGGACAGTCGCGCCATCGGTCGCCACGCCACGCCCGACGCCACCGTGCTGGGCGAGCCCGGCGCCGTAGCCGAGCGCATCATCCACTGGCTGGACGAGGCCGGGATTGCGCCCTCGCAATTTGCTTCGGAAGACGTGGTGAAGTCGGCCGCGGCCGCGATCGACCACCCGGTGGCGCCGGACCTGGACACGTCGCCCGGCAAGGCCGTCACCATCCAGGAGGCGCTGCTGACGGTGGAACTGGCCGTGGAGCCCACGCGCGTGCTGGCCACCGATGGCGGGCGCTTCATGCGCCAGCCCTGGCAGCTCATGCATGTGACCGAGCCGCGCTACTTCGTGCCGGCCAACCTGTTTGGCGCCATCGGCACCGGCATAGGTTATGCGCTGGGCGCCGCATGCGCCGAGCGCGGAGTGCCCACCATCGCCGTGGTGGGCGATGGCGGTTTCATGCTCGGAGGACTGGCGGAATTTCACACCGCCACGCGCGAGAAGCTCGATTTCATCGTCATCCTGTGCAACGACGGCGGCTACGGCGCCGAGTACCTGCATTTCACCGACCGCAACCTGGACCCGGCGCTGGCCCTGTTCGACTGGCCGGAGTTTTCCGATCTGGCGCGCGACATGGGCGGGCAGAGCATGGTGGTGCGCACCCGCGCCGACCTGAAACGGATGCAGGAATTCCTGCGGCGACGCGACCGCACCCGACCCACGCTGGTGGATCTCAAGCTCGACCCGGCCACGATGCCGCGCACGTTCTGACACACTGACGGCATGTTCAGGAAAATCTGCATCGTCGGCATCGGGGCCATCGGAGGCTGGATGACCGCGCGCCTGGCCGCCTTGCCCGATGCGCGCTTGAGTGCTCTGGCGCGTGGCGGCACGCTGGCGGCGCTGCGCGAGCACGGCATCAGGTTGCGCGAACGGGATGCAGGCGGTGCGGTGCGCGAAAGCAGTCACCCCGTTGCCGCCAGCGACGATCCCGCCGCTCTCGGCCCGCAGGATCTGGTGATCGTCGCGGTCAAGGGTCCGGCGTTGCAGGAGGTGGCTGCGCGCATGGCGCCGCTGCTGGCGCCCCGCACCGTGGTGCTGACGGCGATGAACGGCGTGCCGTGGTGGTTTCCGCAGGGGCTGGGCGCGAGCGTGGCCGGGCAGCGCCTGCGCAGCGTCGATCCGCAAGGCGTGATCGAGCGCGGCATTGCCCTGCAGCATGTGGTCGGCTGCGTGGTGCACGCCAGCTGCTCGGTCGACGAGCCCGGCGTGGTGCGCCACCGCATGGGCAACGAACTGATCGTGGGCGAGCCTTCGGGCGAGCCCACCGAGCGCGTGCGCGAACTGCAGGCGTTGCTGCGGCAGGCCGGCTTCGAGGTCACGGTGGCGCCGCAAATCCAGAAGGACATCTGGTACAAGCTGTGGGGCAACATGACCATCAACCCCATGTGCGCGATCACCGGCGTCACCGCCGATCGCATCCTGGATGACGAACTGGCGCGCGCGTTCGTCGATCGCGTCATGCTGGAGGCGCAGGAGATTGGCGCGCGCCTGGGCCTGCCGATCGCCGAGACGCCCGACGACCGCCATCGTGTCACGCGCAAGCTCGGCGCGCTCAAGCCTTCGATGCTGCAGGACGTGCAGGCGGGCAAGGCGGTGGAGATCGACGCGCTGGTGTCCGCGGTGCGCGAACTGGGGCAGTTCACCGGCGTGGCCACGCCCTTCACCGACGCGCTGCTGGGCCTGGCGCGGCTGCATGCGCGCCAGCTCGGCCTGTACCCCTGATGGCGCGCTCGTTCGCGGCCGCCGGTTTCCTGCTGCTGTTGCTGATCGCGCTGCTGATGGCCAGCAACCACGTGGCGGCGCGGCTGGCGTTCGATCATGGCGTGAACGTGTCCACGGCGGTGAGCTTTCGCAGCATCGGCACCGCGCTGGCGGTCGGCGTGCTGGTGTGGCGCCAGCACGTGGTGCCGCACCTGCCACCACGCGAGCGCCGCGGCCTGCTGGCCATCGGCGTGCTGCTGGGACTGCAGAGCCTGCTGCTGTATTCGGCCGTGGCACGGCTGCCGGTGGCACTCGCACTGCTGGTGTTCAACACCTTTCCGCTGATGACGGCGCTGTGGGCGCGCGTGCTGTACCGCCACCGGCCCGAGCGTGCGGTGCTGGTGGCCATGCCGCTCATCCTGCTGGGCCTGGTGCTGGCGCTCGATGTGCTGGGCGCGGCGTCGGGCCTGGGCGCAGCCGGGCAATGGCGTGAGATCGGCGCGGGCGTGGCGTTTGCCCTGTCGGGTTCGGCGTTGTTCGGGCTGGCGCTGGTGCTGACGCAGCACGAGGCGGGCGCCGTCGACGGGCGCGTGCGCACGCTGATGTCGATGGCGGTGGTGGGCGTGGTGGCCTGCGCGGCGGCGCTGGCGCAGGGCGGCTTCGCGCTGCCCGATGCACCTGCCGGCTGGTGGGGCCTGGTGCTGCTGATGTTGCTGTATGGCATCGGCATCACCATCCTGTTCACCGTGCTACCGCGCCTGGGCGTGGTGGGCAATTCGGCCATCCTGAACGTCGAGCCGGTGTTCGCCCTCGTCATCGCATGGGCGGTGCTGGGCCAGGCCGTCGCGCCGCTGCAGGTGGCCGGCGCGCTGATCGTGGTCGGCACCGTGGTGTGGCTGGGCACCCGGCGCCACTGAGTGGCCAGCAGGCGCCGTTACCATGCGCGGGTTGCCAGCCCGCACGAGTGACCCCATGACCGAACCCGCCGCTCCCGATGCCGCCGACCACGCCGGCGATCCGGCCTTCGACGAGGGCACCATCGCCACCCTGGAGGCGCTCGATGACGTTCTGGACGAGCTGCGCACGCGCGACGACGAGGTCCCGCACTGGGAGTTCTGCGAGGGGTTGATGACGGCCATGCTGTGCATGCGCCGCGCGCCGGCGCAGGACGAATGGTTGGCTGTCCTGCTGGGCGAGGGGCCGGCCGGCGCGGACGACTCGGCACCATTTGCCAGCGCCGGCCAGCGCACGAGCTTCCTGATGCACTGGCTGGCGCGCGAGGCGCAGGTTCGCGCGGCGCTCGAAGCCGATGTCGACGACCTGAACGACGCGCGGGCGCTGCAGCCGGCGATGCTCGACTGGCGCGGCATGCAGCAGGCCCTGCCCGCGGACGATCGGGATTCGCTCGAGCCGGCGCCGGCCTACGGGCGCGTTTGGGCGCTGGGGTTCCTCGCCGCCACCGAGGCATGGGCCGACGACTGGGCGCCGCCGCGCGACCGCCAAATCGCCGCCGATCTGGCCGACGCGCTGGACTGCGTTGCCGCGTTGACCGATGACGACCACGCGCCGCCCACGACCAACCTGTTCGATGACCAGGCACCGGCAAGTGTCAGCGAGCAGCGGATGGAGGTGCTGGGCGAAGCCCTGTGGGCGGTGTACGACTTGTTCGACATCGCCCGTGCGCTGGGCCCACGCACCGGGCCCGTGCGCAACACCAAGATCGGCCGCAACGACCCGTGCCCCTGCGGCAGCGGCAAGAAGTACAAGAAGTGCTGTGGAGCGTGACGGTCGAACGGTGTTCGAATATTGAACTACAATATTGATAGCTGCTTGGGCGCAATGTACAAGCCTTGGGGCCCGATTTGGTACTGAACTACGTCTGGCTCGGCTTTTTTCTCAGCGCCTTCCTGGCCGCGCTGGCACAGACGCTGGCGGGCGACCTGGGCGCCTTTCCCCGCCAGATGGCGGCGCTGTTCGACGCCGCCAGGACCGGTTTCGACATCGCGCTGGGCCTGACGGGCATGATGGCGCTGTGGCTGGGTTTCATGAAGATCGGCGAGAGGGCCGGCATGATTGATCACTTCGCCCGCGCGGTGCGGCCGGTGATGCGCCAGATCTTCCCCGGCGTGCCCGCCGGTCACCCGGCGCACGGCGCGATGACCATGAACATCAGCGCCAACCTGCTGGGCCTGGACAACGCCGCCACGCCGCTGGGCCTGACGGCGATGCAGGAGCTGCAGGCGCTCAACCCCGAGCCCGAGACCGCCACCAACGCGCAGATCATGTTCCTGGTGCTGAACACGGCAGGGCTCACGCTGATCCCGACCTCGGTCATCGCCATCCGCCAGACGCTGGCCGTGCAGCAGGGCGTGCGCGGTTTCAACGCCGCCGACATCTTTCTGCCCACGCTGGTGGTCACCGCGATCACCCTGATCGTCGCGTTGCTGGCGGTGGCCTGGGTGCAGCGCATCCGCCTGTGGCGCGCTCGGTTCGTGCTGCCGCTGGCGGGCGCGGCGCTGCCGCTGGGCCTGCTGGTGTGGTGGCTGGCGCGCCTGCCGGCCGAGCAGGCGGCGCAGGCCATGGGCGTGATCGGCGCCGGCGCCATTCTGGCCATCGTCGCGCTGTTCATGGCCGCCGGCCTGATCCGGCGCGTGGACGTGTATGACGCCTTTGTCGACGGCGCAAAGGACGGCTTCGTGGTGGCCGTCAAGATCATTCCCTACCTGGTCGCCATGCTGGCGGCCATTGCCGTGTTCCGCGCCGCCGGCCTGCTGGATTGGCTGATGGGCGCCATCGCCTGGGCGGTGGCGGCAGCGGGGCTGCCAACCGACTTCCTGCCCGCCGTGCCGGTGGGGCTGATGAAGGTGCTGTCGGGCTCGGGCGCGCGCGGGCTGATGGTCGACGTGATGCAGACCCATGGCGTCGGGTCGTTCGCGGGGCAACTGGCTGCCATCATCCAGGGCTCCACCGAGACCACCTTCTACGTGCTGGCGGTCTACTTCGGCAGCGTGGGCGTCAAGCACACGCGCCATGCGCTGCCTTGCGCGCTGCTGGCCGACGCGGTGGGGCTGGTGGTGGCCGTGGGCGTGGGGTACGCGTTCTTCCATTGAGTCCGGCGCGCCGCGCTCTCCTAGAATCGTCCGCCATGACTTTCATGGACCAACTGCGCGAGGCTGGCGCGCGCAACCAGTCGCTGCTGTGCGTGGGCCTCGATCCGGAGCCCGCGCGCTTTCCGGCCGGCATTGCGCGCGATGCCGAGGGCATTTACGCCTTTTGCGCCGCCATCGTCGAGGCCACCGCCGACCTGGTGCTGGCCTTCAAGCCGCAGATCGCGTACTTCGCCGCTCATCGCGCCGAGCCGCAACTCGAGCGCCTGATCGCCCACCTGCGCGCGGTGGCGCCGCGCGTGCCGGTGATCCTGGACGCCAAGCGCGGCGACATCGGCAGCACGGCCGAGCAGTATGCGCGCGAGGCGTTCGAGCGCTATGGCGCCGACGCGGTCACCCTGTCGCCGTTCATGGGGCTCGATTCGGTGCAGCCTTATCTGCGCTATCCCGGCAAAGGGGCGTTCCTGCTGTGCCGCACTTCCAACCCGGGCGGCGACGACTTGCAGAACCAGCGGCTGACCGACGTGCCCGGCGCGCCGCGGCTGTACGAGCACGTGGCCCGGCTGGCGGCGGGGCCGTGGAACACCAACGGGCAGCT
>CAZGOL010000039.1:0-7400 GCA_964527755.1 uncultured Ottowia sp. | reverse complement strand
TGTACGAGCACGTGGCCCGGCTGGCGGCGGGGCCGTGGAACACCAACGGGCAGCTGGGCCTGGTGGTGGGCGCCACCTACCCGCGTGAAGTCGCGCGCGTGCGCGAACTGGCGCCCACGCTGCCGCTGCTCATCCCGGGCGTCGGCGCGCAAGGAGGCGACGCGCATGCCACCGTAAGCGCGGGCTGGCGCGACGACGGCCCGATCGTCGTCAACAGCTCGCGCGCCATCCTGTACGCCAGCAGCGGCCCCGATTTCGCCGCCGCCGCGCGCGGCGCCGCGCAGGCCACCCGCGAGCGGCTGGAGGCGGCGCGGCGCGGCGCGTGAATCCCCACGGACGCGAGTGCCGCCGGCAGGTGAACACGCGTTGACGTAGAGTAAGCAGTTCGCCAGTCCAGCCTGCGGGCCGATCGCCATGAACGCACCCCATCCTCCCGAACTCGCAGCCGTCGTCGACCCCGTTCGCGCGCGCCACCAGATCGACGCCGCCTGGGACGGCGACATCGTGCGTCAGCTCACCGAGTACATCGCCGTTCCGGCCAAGTCGCCGGCGTTCGATCCCGACTGGGCCCGGCACGGGCACATCGACACCGTGGTGCGCAACGCCGCCGCGTGGGTCGAGGAACAGAAGGTGCCTGGCCTCGTGCTGGAGGTGGTGCGCCTCGAAGGGCGCACCCCGGTGATCTTCTTCGAGATCGCGGGCACCAAAGCCGGATCGACGCAAACCGCGCTGATGTACGGCCACCTGGACAAGCAACCCGAATTCACCGGCTGGCGCCATGACCTGGGCCCGTGGACGCCCAGGCTGGAAGACGGCAAGCTTTACGGCCGTGGCGGCGCCGACGACGGCTACGCGGTGTACGCGGCCATTTCCGCCGTGCAGGCGCTCCAGAGCCAGAACGTGCCCCACCCGCGCATCGTCGGTCTGATCGAGACCAGCGAGGAAAGCGGCTCGCCCGACCTGCTGCCCTACATCGACGCCTTGCGATCGCGCCTGGGCGATGTCGGCCTGGTCGTGTGTCTCGATTCGGGCGCGGGCAACTACGACCAGTTGTGGCTGACCACCAGCCTGCGCGGCATGGCGGCGGGCACGCTGAAGGTCGAGGTGCTCACCGAGGGGGTGCACTCGGGCGACGCCTCGGGTCTGGTGCCGTCGAGTTTTCGCGTCCTGCGCCAGGTTCTGGACCGACTGGAGGACAGCGCGACCGGCCGCCTGCTGCCCCCCAGCTTCCACTGCGAGATCCCGGGCGAACGCGTCGAGCAGGCGCGCACCACCGCGCAAGTGCTGGGCGACGATTTGTTCAGGCGCTTTCCGTGGGTGCACTACGACTGCGGCGGGCGCGACCAGTCGGTGCTGCCGATGACCGGCGACCCGGTGGAGGCGCTGCTGGCGCGCACCTGGCGCCCCACGCTCAGCGTCACCGGCGCCGAGGGTCTGCCGGCGCTGGGCGACGCCGGCAACGTGCTGCGCCCGTACACCGCCTTCAAGCTCAGCCTGCGCCTGCCGCCCCCGATCGATGGCGCGCGGGCCGTGCAGGAGCTCAAGCGCCTGCTGGAAGACAACGCACCCTACCAGGCGCGGGTCACGTTCGAGCCGGCCATCGGCACCGCCACCGGCTGGAACGCGCCGGCTTCGGCGCCGTGGTTCGCGCAGGCTCTGGACGCCGCCTCGCTGGCGCATTTTGGCGCGCCCTGCGGCTACATCGGCCAAGGCGGCACCATCCCGCTGATGAGTCAGCTCAGCAAGGGCTTCCCGACCGCGCAGATGATGGTGTGCGGCGTGCTCGGCCCCAGGAGCAACGCCCACGGCCCCAACGAATTTCTGCACGTGCCGTACGCCAAACGCCTGACGGCGGCGGTGGCCGAGGTGATTGCGCGGATGCCCTGAGCTACACGCAAAATCGACCGCCATGGCTTTCAAGACAAGCCACGGCAGCTATTGAATCGATAGTAAACTAATTCCCTCAGATCCACCGCCGTACGCGCTGCGCGTAACGTCGGAACTCGTCGCCGAAGCGCTCGGCCAGAATGCGTTCCTCGGGCTGGATCTGCAATCGGGTCAGCAGCGCCACCGACACCGGCAGGCCCACCCAGGCGGCCGCGTTGCCCAGCCACACCGCCCAGCCCGCCAGCACCAGCAGCATGCCCAGGTACATCGGGTTGCGGGTGAACCGGTAGATGCCACCAGTGACCAGCGTGCTGGCGCGCTGCGGCGCCATCGGGTTGACGGTGGTGCGCGCGCGCCGGAACGCGAGGGCACCGGCCAGCGCCACCGCGCCGCCCAGGGCCGCCAGCGCCGTGCCCACCACCAGCGCGCCGCCGCCCTGCGGCCACCACTGCGCCTGGGGCAGCGCGCGTGCCGCCGCCCACATCAGCAGTGCGCACGCCGCGTCGATCAGCGGCGGCGGAACGCGGTGTTCCAGCCAGCGGGGCATGGGCGTATCCTCAGCCCGCGGCCGCCCGCGCGGCGCGTCCGCGCAACCCCAGCCAGGCCAGCGCCGCCGCCACCACCGCCAGCGGCACCAGCGAGCCCACGTTCAGCCAGATCCAGCCCTGCGTGGTCACCAGCGCGCCCGAGGCGAACGAGGTGAAGGCCATGGTGGCGAACACGCAGAAATTGATGGCCGCCTGCGCGCGGTCCTTTTCCTCGGGTCGATAAGCTGCCAGAGCCAGCGTGGTGCTGCCGGTGAACAGGAAGTTCCAACCCACCCCCAACAGCACGAGCGCCGCCAGGAAGTGCTGCAACTCGACGCCGGTGAGCGCGATCGCCACGCAGAGCAGATTCAGCAGCACCCCGACGCCCATGATGGAGAGCACGCCGAAGCGCTTGATCAGGTTGCCCGTGAAGAACCCCGGCGCGTACATGCCGATCACGTGCCACTGCAGCACGCTCGCGGTGGCGCCGAACTCGAAGCCGCACACCTGCATCGCCAGCGGGGTGGCGGCCATCAGCAGGTTCATCACGCCATAGCCCATCGCCGCACCGAGCGTGGCGACCAGGAACACCGGCTGGCGCATGATCTGCCCGATCGGGCGGCCCTGCGGCGCCTGCGCGGCGCCGGCATGAACCGCCGGAAATTCGATCAGCGCCACCACGCCCATCGCCAGCAGCGCCACCGCCGCCAGGGCCAGGTAGGCGCCCACAAACGGCACCGTCAGCACGGCGCGCGTCCATGCCGCCAGGTTGGGGCCGGCCACCGCGCCCAGCAGCCCGCCCGCCAGCACCAGCGACACCGCCTTTTCGCGCCAGCCGGCGGCCACCAGCTCGGCCGCGGCGAAGCGGTACAGCTGGCCGTTGGCGTTGTAGTAGCCGGCAATCACCGTGGCCACCAGAAGCAGCCAGAACTGGCGGGTCCACGCGGCCCAGGCCGCCAACAGCGCCGAGCCCAGGGCCACCAGCAGACCGAGCTGGAACGAGCCGCGCCGCCCCCAGCGCGCCTGCGATCGAGCCACCAGCGGTGCGGCCGCCGCACCGCCGACCACGTAGCCCATCACCGGCAGCGTCGCCATCCACGCGTAGGGCGCCAGTTGCAGGCCGACCAGGCCGTTGATGGCGATGAAGGTGACGTTGTTGACCAGGAACAGGCCCTGGGCCAGGGTCAGCAGCAGCAGGTGGCGGTTCATCGGAGGGGGATCGGTGTCAGCAGAGTGTCAGGCAGGCCAGCGCTGCCAGCGGTGCGGTTTCGGCGCGCAACACGCGCGTGCCCAGGCCGAGCGGGGAAAAACCGGCGGCCAGCGCCGCACTTTCTTCGCGCGCGTCCAGCCCGCCTTCGGGCCCCGAGAGGATCGTGACCACGTCCGTCGACGGCAGCGAGCGCACCGCATCCGCGCACGGCGGTGCCCCCGGCACCAGCGAGAGCAGCCAGCGCGCGCCTTTCGTCGCCTGCTCGACATACTCCTGAAATAACAGCTGTTGTCGCACATCCAGCAAGCGATTGCGGCCACTTTGCTCGCAAGCGGCCACGGCAACGGCCTGCCAGTGGGCGCGCTTTCTTGCGGCGCGCTCGCCGGCCAGGCGCAGGCTGCTGCGCGCGGCCATGACGGGGGTCAGGCTGGCTGCGCCCAGCTCGGTCGCTTTCTCGATCAGCCAGTCCATGCGCTCGGGCGCCATCAGGCCGACGGCCAGGTGCACCGACCGCGCTGCCTCGCGCTCGATGGCGTGGTGCGCGCCCACCACCACGTCGACTTCGCTGCGGCCCATGCGGACAATGGTGGCCTGCCACTCGCCGCCGCGGCCGTCGAACAGCGTGATGGCGTGGCCCGGTTGCAGGCGCAGCACCTGGGCGTGGCGGGCCGCACCGGCCGGCAGCGCCACCTGGGCACCGGGCGACAGCTCGAGCGAAACGTGAAAGCGGGGCATGCGGGCGGGGCGGGATCGGGGGCACCTGATGGTACGCTGTGTGCCATCATGACTTTCGCCCTCAGCCCGCCCGATGCCGAGCTGGCCTGCCCGTCGTGCCGCGCGACGATGGAAAAGCGCCAGTTCGCCGGCCACCACGGCACCACGGTGACGCTCGATCTGTGCCACGCCTGCCGCGGCCTGTGGTTCGACAATGGGGAGAGTCTGCGGCTGGCGCCCGAGGGCATCGTGGAGCTGTTTCGCGACCTCGATGCGCACAAGGGCGACGTGCAGACGCCGCTGGCCAGGCGCCAGGCCTGCCCGCGCTGCCGCCGCGAGCTGGCCGAGGGCGTGGACGTGGTGCGCGCGGGCCGCTACATCACCTACCGCTGCCCGCAACGGCACGGGCGCTTCGCCACCTTCTCGTCGTTCATGATCGAAAAGGGCTTCGTGCGCCAGCTCACGCCGGCCGAGGTGACGGACCTGGCCGAGCGCGTGCGCATCATCCATTGCGGCAGTTGCGGCGCGCCGATCGATTTGCGCCAGCACGACGCCTGTCCGTATTGCCATGCGGCGCTGTCGCTGCTCGATCCCAAGGCGGTCGCCGCGGCATTGACGGACTACCAGCAACGCGCGCAGCGCGCCGCCGAGGGGCCGCGCGCGCCCGACCTGGCCGATGCGCTGATTCGCCTGGAGCGCGACCGCGAGCGCGTGCGGCGCGAGGAGCAGCAGGAGCGCTGGCAGGGCATGGCACGCGGCACCACCGTGGACGACCTGTGGGTGGCTGGGGTGGAGCAGGTCTGGAATTGGCTGAGCAAGCGCTGAATGTCCGGCGCCGACGGTGACCAGCCCCCGGTCCGGCGTGCCGGGCGTCCGGCGGTCAGGGTCGCGGGCAGTCGACGGCGAAGCGGATCTCCTGATCGCCGACCTTGCGGCGCGCCTTGCCCCTGCCTTCGTACCGGGTGGTCGCCATGGTCAGCACGAAGCCACTCGGCGTGATGGCGATCTGGTCCTTGCGCGTGTTGCCGAAGTTGTAGTCCTGGC
This sequence comes from uncultured Ottowia sp., assembly GCA_964527755.1. Classification (GTDB taxonomy): domain Bacteria; phylum Pseudomonadota; class Gammaproteobacteria; order Burkholderiales; family Burkholderiaceae_C; genus Ottowia. The sequence goes on along the minus strand of CAZGOL010000039.1, from coordinate 2,018 downwards.
CGTCGAGGTACAGCATGAACTTGGCCTCGCTGCCCGTGAACGATGCGGTGATGGCGATGCCGTCGCCGTTGCGGTCCTGCGCGTACTCCAGGGTCGGCGGATCCGACTGCGCGTAAAACCAGTTGCCCGTCTGCCCCGCCAGCTTCGGCCACTCGCAGACCACCGGCACGTCGATGGTGCGCGCGTCGAACACGCCCTGGATGCGGCCCTGCGTGGTGGGGTTGGCCGCCTGGCTCGCGGTGGCCAGCAACAGCGCGCTGGCGATGAGCGCGTGTCGGATGGTCATGGAAATCTCTCCTCGGGATGGATGGGGTGGCGCACTCGGGTGAGTCCTGCGGGCCGGCCGGTGCTGCTGCAGATGGTCCCGCGACCGGCGTGCGGATGCGGGAGAGCGATTGTCGCAAACCGCCTTGCCCGGCGGCGTCGATGAACCCTCGGTGACGCGCGGGTATGGTCGCGCCGTGGCGCCAAAATGCTGCTGAAACGATAGCTGTCCCGGCGTGTCTGGAAAGGCTTGTCGCCAGATTCAATCAACAAAAGATGCCGGTCACCCCGCCACCGTCGGCAGCACCGTGCCGCGGCATTCGCCAAAGCCGATGCGCGCCGCGCCGGTAGCCTCGCACCAGCCGCGCAGGATCACCGTGTCGCCATCGTGCAGGAAACCGCGCTGCTCGCCGCCGCCGATGTCGACCGGCTGTTGCCCGCCGTGCGCCAGCTCGATCAGCGCGCCGGCTTCGCCCGCACCGGGCCCGGAGATGGTGCCGGTGCCGATCAGGTCGCCCGGCTGCAGGCCGCAGCCTCCGGCGGTGTGGTGCGTGAGCATCTGCGCCACGCTCCAGTACTGGTGGCGAAAGCTGGTGCCCGACAGGCGCGTGGCCCCGCGCCCGTGCTGGCGCGCCGACTCGCTCTCGAGCCACACTTCCAGCCGGATGTCGATGCCGCCCTCCGCGCGGTTGGTGTCCGACTCCAGGTAGGGCAGGGGTTGCGGATCGCCCTGTGCTCGCGTCCAAGGCGTGCGATGGGGCGCCAGGGCCTCCATCGTCACGATCCACGGCGAGATGGTGGTGGCGAAGTTCTTGGCGTGGAACGGCCCCAGCGGCGTCATTTCCCACACTTGGATGTCGCGCGCCGACCAGTCGTTGAGCAGGCTGATGCCGAACAGATGCTCCTCGGCCCGCGCGATGGCAATCGGCTGACCGGCGGCGTTGCCGGTGCCGATCCACAAGCCCAGTTCGCACTCGTAATCCATCGCCGCGCAGGGCGCGAACACCGGAACGTTGGCGCCGCGCGGCAGAAACTGCCCGCGCGGGCGGTGAAAGGTCTGGCCGCTGACGCCGATGGTCGAGACCCGTCCGTGGTAGGCCTGAGGCATCCAGCGGAAGTTGGGCGTGACGTCGCCATCCGGAAACATGATGCGCATGCAGTTGAGCGCATGGTCGAACGAGGTATAGAAGTCGGTGTAGTCGCCGATGTGCGCGGGCAGGGCGTACTCCACGTCGTCCAGCGGCAGCAGGCAGGCGCGCACCACGTCGTGGGCCGAGGCGCCCTGGCGCAGCAGGCCGAACAGCGCGTGGCGCAGCGCGTGCCAGGCAGCCGGGCCGGCGGCCATCAGGTGATTGAGCGTGGGTTCGGCGGCCAGCGCCAGGGCCTTGGCGCCATGCCCGCGCACCAGGTTGGTGACGGCCAGCGCGGCCAGATCCAGCGCCTGATCGCCGATGGCCACCGCACCGCGAAACGGCTCGCTGCTGCCGCGTGGGCGCAGCACGGCGAACGGCAGGTTCTGGATCGGGAAGTCGCACTCGGCTGCATTGGCGGCCACCAGCCAACTGCGCGCGGCCGGGTCGTGGGTGTGATCGAGCACGATCATGGTGGCTCCCCTTTGAGTCGCCCTTGCACCTTCTCGGCGAGTGCAATGGGCGTTGCCATTTCGAGGACTACGAAGTTTGCAACATTTCGTCAAAAATTGCCACTGCCCTCGTCCAGCCGGCCGAGGCGCCGCGGATCTTGTGCGGAAAGCA
>CAZGOL010000038.1:0-18679 GCA_964527755.1 uncultured Ottowia sp. | reverse complement strand
CCCCGAAAATCATGAGCATCCAACTGCGACACGAAACCCCGGACGACATCGCTGCCATCGAGGCAGTCACTGTCGCCGCCTTCGCCCATGCGCCGCACACCAGCCACACCGAGCACTTCATCGTGCGCGCGCTGCGCGCGGCGAAAGAGCTGACGCGATCCATCGTGGCCGAGGAGCAGGGCCGAATCATCGGCCATGTGGCGCTGTCACCGGTCGTGATCACGGATGCCGATGGCCACCAGACCGCCAACTGGCAGGGCCTGGGCCCGATCTCCGTCCTGCCTGCAAGGCAGGGACAAGGCATTGGCTCGCGCCTGATGCTACAAGCGCTGACCGAACTGCGGGACATGCACGCGGCAGGTTGCGTCCTGCTGGGCGAGAGCGCGTACTACGAGCGCTTTGGCTTCCAGACCCATGCGTGCCTGCAACTGCCGGGCGTGCCTGCCGGCCATTTCATGGCGCTGGCCTTCCAGGGGCCAGTTCCCGAAGGCATCGTGCAATACAGCGACGCCTTCACCGCCACCGCCTGAGAGAGTGAGAGGGCGGTCGCGGCGGCGTTTCCATCCGGCGGTTGGCCTGCACACCGGAGGCGGCCACGAGCGCGCCAAAATGGCATGGCATCGCCTCCGGCACGGCCTGGGGCCGCCAGAAAACCCGGCGGCGCTGCAACCCTTGGCGCAGCGCGCGCGCTTGGGCTACGCTTGCGGCCATGCCCTACATCCTTGCCCTCGACCAAGGCACCACCAGCAGCCGCGCCATCGCTTTCGATGCCCAGGGGCGCGTGGCGGCACAGGCGCAGAGAGAATTCGCACAGCATTTTCCGCACCCCGGTTGGGTCGAACACGATGCGGCCGAGATCTGGAACACGCAACTGGCGGTGGCGCGCGAGTGCATGCAAAAACTGGCCAGCGAGCAGGCCGATCAAGCCGGGAATGCTCCTGAAATCATGGCGATCGGCATCACCAACCAGCGCGAAACCACGGTGCTGTGGGATCGAGCCACCGGGGCGCCACTGGCACGCGCCATCGTGTGGCAGGACCGGCGCACCACGGCACGCTGCGAGCGGCTGCGCGGCCAGGGCAAGGCCAGCCTGATCCAGCGCAAGACCGGACTGGTGCTGGACGCCTATTTTTCGGCCACCAAGCTGGAGTGGCTGCTCGAGCACGTTCCTGGCGCCCGCGCGCGCGCCGAAGCCGGCGAGCTGGCCTTCGGCACCATCGACAGCTGGCTGGTCTGGCAGCTCACCCAAGGTCGCGTCCACGCCACCGACCCCGGCAACGGGGCTCGGACGATGCTGATGGACCTCCACACGCTGGACTGGGACGATGAGCTGCTCGCCCTGTTCGGCATTCCGCGCGCCGTACTCCCCGCCATCGTGCCCTCCAGCGGCGTGCTGGGCGAAGCCGCCGCCGAGTGGCTGGGCGCGCCCATCCCCATCGCCGGCGTGGCCGGCGACCAACAGGCCGCCACCTTTGGCCAGGCCTGCTTTGCGCCCGGCATGGCCAAGAACACCTACGGCACGGGCTGCTTCATGCTGATGAACACGGGCGACGTGCCGGTGCCCAGCCGCAATCGGCTGCTGACCACGGTGGGCTGGCGGGGTCCGGATGCGGGGCGTGGGCGCAACACGGCCTACTGCCTGGAAGGGAGCGTGTTCATGGCGGGAGCGACCGTTCAGTGGCTGCGCGACGGCCTGGGCATCATCGACAACGCCACCGCCATCGAGCCGCTGGCCGCCAGCGTCGAGGACACCGGTGACATCTTCCTGGTGCCGGCCTTTGCCGGCCTCGGCGCGCCCGACTGGGACGGGCGGGCGCGCGGCACCCTGGTCGGCCTCACCCGGGGGACGACGCGGGCGCACATCGCCCGCGCGGCGCTGGAGGCCATCGCCCTGCAGTCGGCCGACATCTTCGGCGCCATGAGCCGCGACAGCGGCATCGCCCTGACCGAACTGCGCGTCGACGGCGGCGCCAGCCGCAACGACCTGCTGATGCAGATGCAGGCCGACCTGTTGGGCGTGCCGGTGGTGCGCCCGCGCGTCACCGAAACGACGGCGCTCGGCGCCGCCTACCTGGCGGGCCTGGCCACCGGCGTCTGGCGTGACGGCGCCGACATCGCCGGCCGGTGGGCGGTGGATCGGCGATTCGAGCCCAAGCTGGCCGAACCGGCGCGGCGTTCGCGCATCGCCCGCTGGCGCGAAGCGGTCGAGCGCGCCCGCGGCTGGGCCCGCGACGAGGCATGACGGTGCGCTCTGCGCGATCAAAACAGAAAACCGGCGTCAGACCATGATGCACACGCCAGAACAGCTATTGAATTAATAGCATACACCGTGCCCATCGCTCCCCAGTACACCGATCGTGCCGCGCTGCTGGCGCGCCTGACCGAGCCGCAGGCGTACGACCTGGCCGTGGTTGGCGGCGGCGCCACCGGCCTGGGCGTGGCGCTGGACGCCGCCGTGCGCGGCCACCGCGTGCTGCTGGTCGAGGCGCACGACTTCGCCAAGGGCACGTCGTCGCGCGCCACCAAGCTGGTGCATGGCGGGGTGCGCTACCTGGCCCAGGGCAACGTGCACCTGGTGCGCGAGGCGCTGCACGAGCGCGTGTACATCCTGCAAAGCGCCCCACACATCGCGCAGCCGCTGGCTTTCGTCATGCCCTCGTACAAGCTGTGGGAGACGCCGTTCTACGGAGCCGGCCTGAAGATGTACGACTTGCTGGCCGGGCGTGCCGGCCTGGGGGCCACCCAGTGGCTGGGAGCGGGCCAAACCGCCCGCCTGCTCCCCGGGGCGCAGCGAGCCGGTCTGAAGGGCGGCGTGAAATACTGGGACGGTCAATTCGACGACGCCCGCCTGGCGCTGGCGCTGGCGCGCACCGCCACGCGGCACGGCGCGCTGGTGCTCAACTACTGCGTGGCCACGCGGGTGCTGCACGATGGCGTGCGCGCCGTGGGCCTGGCGCTGCGCGATGCCGAGACGGGACGCGAATTCACCGTGCAAGCCGGCTGCATCGTCAACGCCACCGGGGTGTGGGTCGACGGCCTTCGCCAGCAGGACGCGCACGACTCGGGCAAGGCGGTGCAGCCGATGGTCGCTCCCAGTCAAGGCGTGCACGTGGTGGTCGAGCAGCGCTTCCTGCCCGGCGAACACGCCCTGCTCGTGCCCAGCACGCGCGACGGGCGTGTCCTGTTCGCCGTCCCGTGGCTGGGCAAGTTGATCCTGGGCACGACCGACACCCCGCGCGCCGACCTGCCGCTGGAGCCACGCCCACTGGCGCACGAGATCGATTTCATCCTGGGCGAAGCGGCGCGCTATCTGAAGTTGGCGCCCACTCGCGCCGATGTCCTGAGCAGTTGGGCTGGGTTGCGGCCGCTGGTTAAACCGGACAGCGAACCCGGCAGCACCAAGACCATCAGCCGCGAACACACGGTTCGCGTGGCGCGTTCGGGCCTGGTGACGGTGACCGGCGGCAAATGGACCACGTACCGCGCCATGGCCGAGGATGTGCTGGCGCACTGCACGCAGACCGGGCGACTGGCACCGCGCGGGCCTTCGCGCACCGCCGGACTGCGGCTGATCGGCTCCGAAGGCGGCGCCCCCTCCAACCGGCCGGCAGGCGGGTTGAGTCGCCCGCAAGGCCTGCACTCCTATGGAGCGGAGGCCGACTTCATCGTCACTCTGCCCGGCGCTGACCGCTGGCTGGCCGACGGGCTGTCGGAAGCCATGGTGCGCTTTGCCGCGCGCCACGAGTACGCGCGCACCGTCGAGGACGTGCTGGCACGGCGCGCGCGCCTGCTTTTCCTCGATGCACGCCTGGCCGCCTCCCTGGCCCGGCCGGTGGCCGCGATCCTGGCCGATGAGCTGGGGTGCCACCCCAAACCGGCGGCGTTCGAGCAACTGGCGGCCAGCTATGCGGACCCGGATTTGCCTGCCAGCACTTGACTTCTTAATTTGTGCTTGCGATAATGCAAGGCTTCGCGTCGATTTGATGCGGAGTATCTGCCCCGCAAGGGCTGGCGCGCCGGGGGATTTTGGCGCACGGCCCAGGGCCCAAGACTGACCCGGCTTGCCGGGTGCAAGTTGGGAAACATTGAACAATGATCCAGACTGAATCTCGACTCGAGGTGGCCGACAACACCGGCGCCAAGTCCGTCCTGTGCATCAAGGTGCTGGGCGGCTCCAAGCGCCGCTACGCCAGCGTCGGCGACATCATCAAGGTGAGCGTGAAAGAAGCCGTCCCGCGTGGTCGCGTCAAAAAAGGCGAGATCTACAGCGCCGTGGTGGTACGCACCGCCAAGGGCATTCGACGCGGCGACGGATCGCTCGTCAAGTTCGACGGCAACGCCGCCGTGCTGCTCAACAACAAGCTGGAGCCCATCGGCACCCGCATCTTCGGCCCGGTCACGCGCGAGCTGCGCACCGAGCGCTTCATGAAGATCGTGTCGCTGGCTCCTGAAGTGCTCTGAGGAACGCGCCATGAACAAGATTCGCAAGGGCGACGAGGTCATCGTGATCGCTGGTCGCGACAAGGGCCGTCGCGGCACGGTGGCGCAGCGCGTCGACGATGAGCGCGTGGTGATCGATGGCATCAACATCGCCAAGAAGCACGCCAAGCCGAACCCGATGAAGGGCATTACCGGCGGCATCATCGAGAAGGCCATGCCGATCCACCAGTCCAACGTGGCCATCTACAACCAGGCCACCGGCAAGGCCGACCGCGTCGGCATCAAGACCCTGCAGGACGGCACGCGCGTGCGCGTGTTCAAGTCCAATGGCGAACAGATCAAGGTCTGAGGACGAGAGTCATGGCACGACTGCAACAACAGTACCGCGAAAAAATCGCACCCGAACTGATCCAGAAGTTCGGCTACAAGTCCCCCATGGAGGTTCCCCGCATCAGCAAGATCACGCTGAACATGGGCGTGGGCGAGGCGGTGGCAGACAAGAAGATCATGGACAACGCCGTGGCCGATCTCACCAAGATCGCCGGCCAGAAGCCCGTGGTGACCAAGGCCAAGAAGGCGATTGCCGGCTTCAAGATCCGCGAACAGCAGGCGATCGGCACCATGGTCACGTTGCGCGGCGCGCGCATGTACGAATTCCTCGACCGCCTGGTCACCGTGGCGCTGCCGCGCGTGCGCGACTTCCGCGGCATTTCGGGGCGCTCCTTCGACGGCCGCGGCAACTACAACGTCGGCATCAAGGAACAGATCATCTTCCCCGAGATCGAGTACGACAAGGTCGACGCCCTGCGTGGCCTGAACATCAGCATCACGACCACGGCCAAGACCGACGCAGAAGCCAAGGCGCTGCTGACGGCCTTCCGTTTTCCGTTCAAGAACTGAGGTAGCGCATGGCAAAAACCGCAATGATCGAGCGCGAGCTCAAGCGCGAGAAACTGGTCGCCAAGTACGCCAAGAAGCACGCCGAGCTCAAGGGCATCGCCAATGACGCCAAGCGCAGTGACGACGAGCGTGCACAAGCGCGCCTGGCACTGCAAAAACTGCCGCGCAACGCCAACCCCACGCGCCAGCGCCAGCGCTGCGAGATGACCGGCCGTCCGCGCGGAACTTTCCGCCAGTTCGGCTTGGGCCGCGCCAAGATCCGTGAGCTGGCCTTCGAAGGCCAGATCCCCGGCGTCACCAAGGCGAGTTGGTAATCGGCGACAGGAGCGAAGCAACATGAGCATGAGTGATCCCATCGCCGATCTGCTGACCCGCATCCGCAATGCGCAGATGGTGGCCAAGCAGACCGTGTCCGTGCCGACCTCGAAGGTGAAGGTGGCCATTGCCCAGGTCCTCAAGGACGAGGGCTACATCGAAGGCTTCCAGGTCAAGCAGGACGCCGGCAAATCCGAACTTGAAATCGCCCTCAAGTACTACGCCGGTCGCCCGGTGATCGAGCGCATCGAGCGCGTGAGCCGCCCCGGCCTGCGCGTGTACAAGGGCGCCGGCGCCATTCCCCAGGTCATGAATGGCCTGGGCGTGGCGATCGTCACGACCCCCAAGGGCGTGATGACCGACCGCAAGGCGCGCGCCAGTGGCATCGGTGGCGAAGTTCTGTGCTACGTGGCGTAAGGAGCAAACCAGATGTCACGTATCGCAAAAATGGGCGTCGTCGTGCCTTCGGGCGTCGATGTCAAGCTCGGTGACGAGCACATCACCGTCAAGGGCAGCGGCGGCGAACTCAAGCTGGCCGCCAATCCGCTGGTCAAAGTGACCGCCGACGGCGCCAACCTGAGCTTTGCTCCAGTGGGCGAGTCGCGCCAGGCCAATGCCATGAGCGGCACCATGCGCCAGCTGGTCAACAACATGGTGGTGGGTGTCAGCAAGGGCTTCGAGAAGAAGCTGACCTTGGTGGGCGTGGGTTTCCGCGCTCAGGCCCAGGGCAACAAGCTGAACCTGTCGATCGGTTTTTCGCACCCCGTCAACTTCGACATGCCGGCCGGCCTCAAGGTCGAAACCCCGGCGCCGACCGAGATCGTCGTCAAGGGCGCCGACCGCCAGGCCGTTGGCCAGATGGCCGCCGTGATCCGCGCCGCTCGTCCGCCCGAACCCTACAAGGGCAAGGGCATCCGCTACGCGGACGAGAAGGTGACGATCAAGGAAACCAAGAAGAAATAAGGACCGGCATCATGACGATCAAGAAAGAGCAGCGTCTTCGTCGGGCCCGCCAGACGCGCATCCGCATCGCCACGCAGGGTGTTGCGCGCCTGACGGTCAATCGCACCAACCTGCACATCTACGCGGCGGTGATTTCCGACGACGGGGCGCGGGTGCTCGCCAGCGCATCAACCGCCGAGGCCGAAATGCGCAAGCAGCTGGGCGCCAACGGCAAGGGTGCCAACGTATCGGCGGCCGAGGTGATCGGCAAACGCATTGCCGAGCGGGCCAAGGCCGCCGGTGTGGACAGGGTGGCATTCGACCGGGCGGGCTACGCCTACCACGGTCGCGTCAAGGCGCTGGCCGACGCGGCACGTGAGGCGGGTCTGCAGTTCTGATCGCGAGGACGGACAAGATGGCAAGGTTTCAGGCAAGAACGCAAGGTGACGGTCCCGAGGACGGCCTGCGCGAGAAGATGATTTCGGTCAACCGCGTGACCAAGGTGGTCAAGGGTGGGCGGATTCTGGGTTTTGCCGCGCTCACCGTGGTGGGCGACGGCGACGGCCGCGTCGGCATGGGCAAGGGCAAGTCCAAGGAAGTGCCCGCCGCCGTGCAAAAGGCGATGGAAGAGGCGCGCCGCAACCTGCGCAAGGTCTCGCTCAAGGACGGCACCATCCACCACAACGTGACGGGCCACCATGGCGCGGCCACCGTGATGATGGCGCCCGCCCCGCGTGGCACCGGCATCATCGCCGGCGGCCCGATGCGCGCGGTGTTCGAGGTGCTGGGCGTGACCGACATCGTGGCCAAGAGCCACGGCACGTCCAACCCCTACAACATGGTGCGCGCGACACTGGACGCGCTGAACAACTGCACCACGCCGGCCGAAGTGGCCGCCAAGCGTGGCAAGTCGGTCGAAGACCTGTTCGCCGCCTGATAGGGAGTTTCCACATGACCGAGCAACAAAAATCCATCAAGGTGCAGCTGGTGCGCAGCCCCATCGGCTGCAAAGAGAGCCATCGCGCCACCGTGCGCGGGCTGGGCCTGCGCAAGGTCAACAGCGTGCGCGAACTGCAGGACACGCCCGCCGTGCGCGGCATGATCAACAAGATCGACTATCTGGTCAGGATCGTCTGAGGAAGAGCCAGTCATGGAACTCAACAGCATCAAACCCGCCGACGGCGCCAAGCGCGCGCGCCGGCGCGTCGGGCGCGGCATCGGCTCCGGCCTGGGCAAGACTGCCGGCCGCGGACACAAAGGCCAGAAATCGCGTACCGGTGGCTACCACAAGGTCGGTTTCGAGGGCGGCCAGATGCCGCTGCAACGTCGTCTGCCCAAGCGCGGCTTCAAGTCGGCTTCGCTCAAGTACAACGCCGAAATCAATCTGTCCGATCTGGAGCGCCTGGGCGAAGCCGAGGTGAACCTGCTGACCCTCAAGAAGGCACGTTTGGTGCGCGAGCTGGTCAAGGTAGTGAAAGTGATCAGGTCGGGTGAGCTCACCCGCGCAGTCAAGCTGACTGGCGTGGGCGCGACCGCGGGCGCCAAGGCCGCCATCGAGGCTGCCGGCGGCTCGGTGGCCTGAAAACAATCCTGCAATTCATCAAGGAACACGAAACGTGGCCACGGGTGCAACGCAGATCGCGAAGACGGGCAAGTACGGCGACCTGCGCCGACGCCTGATCTTCTTGCTGCTCGCGCTGATCGTCTACCGCATTGGTGCGCACATCCCTGTGCCTGGCATCAACCCGGATCAATTGCGTCAACTGTTCCAGAGCCAGCAAGGCGGCATCCTGAACCTGTTCAACATGTTCTCGGGTGGCGCGCTCTCGCGTTTCACGGTATTCGCGCTGGGCATCATGCCCTACATCTCGGCGGCCATCATCATGCAGTTGATGCCGTACGTGCTGCCGATGTTCGCCGACCTGAAAAAGGAAGGACAGGCCGGACAGCGCAAGATGACCCAGTACACGCGTTACGGCACGGTGGCGCTGTCGCTGTTCCAGTCATTCGGCATCGCCGTCGCGCTGGAGGCGTCGCAGGGCCTGGTCATCAGTCCGGGCTGGGGCTTTCGCCTGACGGCAGTGGTGAGCCTGACGGCCGGAAGCGTGTTTCTGATGTGGCTGGGCGAGCAGATCACCGAGCGGGGGCTGGGCAACGGCATCTCTCTGATCATCTTCGCTGGCATCGCGGCTGGCCTGCCGGGGGCCATCGGCGGGCTGATGGAGCTCATCCGCACTGGCGCCATGTCGATCATCGTGGCGCTGTTCATCGTGGCACTGGTGGTCCTGGTGACCTACTTCGTGGTGTTCGTCGAGCACGGCCAACGCAAGATCCTGGTCAACTACGCCAGGCGCCAGGTCGGCAACAAGGTGTACGGCGGGCAGTCGTCGCACCTGCCGCTCAAGCTCAACATGTCGGGCGTGATCCCGCCGATCTTCGCTTCGTCGATCATCCTGATGCCCGCCACGATCGTCGGATGGTTCAGCACCGGCGACTCGATGCTGTGGCTCAAGGACATCGCAGCGACCCTCTCGCCGGGTCAACCCATCTACGTGATGCTGTACGCGGCGGCCATCATCTTCTTCTGTTTCTTCTACACCGCGCTGGTGTTCAACAGCCGTGAGACCGCGGACAACCTGAAGAAAAGCGGCGCCTTCATCCCCGGCATCCGGCCTGGCGAAAACACCGCCCGGTACATCGACAAGATTCTGACGCGCCTCACGCTGATCGGCGCGATCTATGTCACCTTGGTGTGCCTGCTGCCCGAATTCCTGATTCTTCGTTACAACGTCCCGTTCTACTTCGGTGGCACGTCGCTGCTGATCCTGGTGGTCGTGACGATGGATTTCATGGCTCAAGTGCAAAACTACATGATGAGTCAGCAGTACGAATCGCTGTTGAAGAAGGCCAATTTCAAGACCACGTTCGGCAATTGAAGATGACGCCATCAAGTCCCGAGAGGATGTCATTCGAATGCAAGGTGGGGTTCTGGAGAATTGGCCCGGCGCCACGCGAAATGACGCCTTGCGACCGGACATGCGAGGGCATCGTCCTTCGCGCCGAGTGACGGTCGGACAGGCAACGAGTTTTAGGAGAGTGAAATGAGAGTTTCGGCTTCGGTCAAGAAAATCTGCCGCAACTGCAAGATCATCCGCCGCAAGGGCGTGGTGCGCGTGATCTGCACCGACCCGCGCCACAAGCAGCGCCAGGGCTGAGCCCGGCTGCCCGCCTGAGAACCTGAGAGGATTGAATCGCCATGGCACGTATTGCTGGTATCAACATCCCGCCGCACAAGCACGCCGAAATCGGCCTGACGGCGATTTTCGGCATCGGCCGTTCACGCGCGCGCAGGATCTGCGAAGCCTGCGGCATCCCGTACGACAAGAAGATCAAGGACCTGACCGATGCCGATCAGGAAAAGATCCGCGACCAGATCACGCAGTTGACCATCGAGGGTGACCTGCGCCGCGAGACCACCATGAACATCAAGCGGCTGATGGACATCGGTTGCTATCGGGGCTTTCGCCACCGTCGCGGCCTGCCCGTGCGCGGCCAGCGCACGCGCACCAACGCCCGCACGCGCAAGGGCCCGCGCAAGGCCGCCCAGGCGCTGAAGAAATAAACGAGGAACCACCCAGACATGGCCAAAGCACCCGCCAGCAACGCCGCCCAGCGCATCCGCAAGAAAGTCCGCAAGAACATTGCCGACGGCATTGCCCACGTGCACGCGTCGTTCAACAACACCATCATCACCATCACCGATCGCCAGGGCAACGCACTGTCTTGGGCATCTTCTGGTGGCCAGGGTTTCAAGGGTTCGCGCAAGTCGACGCCGTTCGCCGCCCAGGTGGCCTCGGAATCGGCCGGTCGCGCAGCGATGGAGCAGGGCATCAAGAACGTGGACGTTGAGATCAAGGGTCCGGGTCCGGGCCGCGAATCCTCGGTGCGCGCGCTGGCGGCGCTGGGCATCCGGATCAACTCGATCTCTGACGTGACGCCAGTGCCGCACAACGGCTGCCGCCCACAAAAGCGGCGAAGGATATAGCGACGGATCCACACGGCATGGGTGTCCATGCCGTGTCCTCGCCTGGTTTTACCAAGCCCACCGCCGCCCAGGTGCTTGCGCCGGGCGGCTCCCCCGGCAAGTGGTCGGGGTAGATCATGCAAAGGAAATAGAAGTGGCACGTTACCTCGGCCCAAAGGCCAAACTCTCACGCCGCGAAGGCACCGACCTGTTTCTCAAGAGTGCCCGCCGCTCGATCAGCGACAAGGCCAAGTTCGAGAGCAAACCCGGTCAGCACGGACGCACTTCGGGTCAGCGCACATCCGACTACGGCCTGCAGCTGCGCGAAAAACAGAAGGTCAAGCGCATGTACGGCGTGCTGGAAAAGCAGTTTCGCCGCTATTTCGAGGAGGCTGAACGCCGTCGCGGCAATACCGGTGCCAACCTGCTCGGACTGCTCGAGTCGCGGCTGGACAACGTCACTTACCGCATGGGGTTCGGTTCCACGCGCGCCGAAGCGCGGCAGCTGGTGTCGCACAAGTCGGTGACCGTCAATGGTCAACCGGTCAACATCCCGTCCTACCTGGTCAAGGCCGGTGACGTGGTTGCGGTACGCGAGAAGTCGCGCGGCCAGGCCCGCGTCCAGGAAGCGCTGCAACTGGCCGGCCAGGTCGGATTTCCGGGCTGGGTCGAGGTCAACACCGACAAGGCCGAGGGCACCTTCAAGAAGCTGCCCGACCGCGATGAATTCGGTGCCGACATCAACGAATCCTTGATCGTCGAACTGTATTCGCGTTGATCTCGCTCGCGGTTCACCACCCAGGTTCCTGCCCGCCGCCTCGGCGGGTTTGGCGCTTCACCAGCCTTACCGGTGTAACGAGCCGGGGGTATTGAGAGGAAGTCTGAAGAATGCAAACCCAACTGCTGAAACCCAAAGCGATCAACGTCGAACCCGTGGGCGACCACAAGGCCAAGGTCACGCTAGAGCCGTTCGAACGCGGCTATGGCCACACCCTGGGCAACGCGCTGCGTCGCGTGCTGCTGTCGTCGATGGTCGGCTACGCGCCAACTGAAGTCACCATCGCCGGTGTGGTACACGAGTACTCCAGCATCGACGGCGTGCAGGAGGACGTGGTCAATATCCTGCTCAACCTCAAGGGCGTCGTGTTCAAACTGCACAACCGCGACGAGGTCACGCTCAGCCTGCGCAAGGACGGCGAAGGCGTGGTCACCGCCGCCGACATCCAGACTCCGCACGACGTCGAGATCGTCAACCCCGGTCATGCCATCGCAAACCTGTCGCAAGGCGGCAAGCTGGACATGCAGATCAAGGTCGAGAAGGGCCGTGGTTACGTGCCGGGCACGCTTCGCCATCACGGCGACGAGCCCACCAAGTCGGTTGGTCGCATCGTGCTCGACGCTTCGTTCTCGCCTATCCGGCGGGTGAGTTACTCGGTGGAAAACGCCCGGGTCGAGCAGCGCACCGACCTTGACAAGCTGGTCATGGAAATCGAAACCAACGGCACCGTCAGTGCCGAGGACGCCGTGCGCCAGTCGGCCAAGATTCTGGTCGAGCAACTCGCAGTGTTTGCCCAACTCGAAGGCAGCGAATTGCCGGGCTTCGGGTCGCCCGAGCCACGCACCGGCACCGCCAGCTTTGATCCAATTTTGCTGCGCCCGGTCGACGAGCTCGAGCTCACGGTGCGGTCGGCCAACTGCCTGAAAGCCGAAAACATCTACTACATCGGCGATCTGATCCAGCGCACCGAAAACGAACTGCTCAAGACCCCCAACCTGGGTCGCAAGTCGCTCAATGAAATCAAGGAAGTCCTCGCCTCGCGCGGCCTGACCCTGGGCATGAAACTCGAGAACTGGCCACCGTCCGGCCTGGACAAGCGCTGAGGTCAAGCACACCCCCAGTCTCCACACGCTGCGCGTTGTTTCGCCTTCCCCCTTGCCGGGGGCATCGCCAGTGACCGGGGAAACCCCGGACACGGCGATTGCTGATGTGGCCTGCTCCGTGGCATTCGGACTTCAGGTGGTTCATGGGTTTCGGGTGGCGTGCAGGGTCACGGAGAATTGATAGGTTTTCTAGTCGCCGCACCTCTGTGTGTGGCATTTAGTGCCCCAGGCCGTACCTGATCCGGCGGCCTGTCCAACAAGGAAAGAAAGGAAAAGCACCATGCGACACGGTCACGGACTGCGCAAGCTCAACCGCACCAGCTCGCATCGCCTGGCGATGCTGCGCAACATGATGAACTCGCTGATCGCCCACGAGGCGATCAAGACCACGCTGCCCAAGGCCAAGGAATTGCGCCGCGTGATTGAACCGATGATCACCCTGGCCAAGAACGACAGCGTGGCCAACCGTCGCCTGGCTTTTGCCCGTCTGCGCGACGACGCCAGCGTGAGCAAGCTGTTCACCGACCTCGGTCCGCGTTTCAAGGCGCGCCCCGGCGGCTACACGCGCATTCTGAAGATGGGTTTTCGCGTGGGTGACAATGCCCCGATGGCCTTCGTCGAACTGGTGGATCGCCCTGAAGCTCAAGGCGGCGAACAAGCCGATCAGCAGTAAGCTATAATTGTGGTCTTGCCGCGCGATGGAGCAGTCTGGTAGCTCGTTGGGCTCATAACCCAAAGGTCGGAGGTTCAAATCCTCCTCGCGCAACCAGCATTCCAAGTCAAAAAGCCTGCCGATCCGGCAGGCTTTTTTGTTGGGTCACCTCAAGTGGGGAGTGCAATCGTGCGGAGATCGGCGCCAGCCGGTTCGCGGGGCCGCGCAATCGGGCAGGCAGAACTCGCCCCTCGATCCACCAGGCGCGGCGCCGGCTGAGACAATCGAGCCCATGACCTTCGTCCCGCTCCAAAACGACTGCTTCCTGCGCGCCTGCCTGGGGCAGGCCACCCCATACACCCCCATCTGGCTGATGCGCCAGGCCGGGCGCTACCTGCCCGAGTACGTCGCCACGCGCGCCAGGGCGGGCAGTTTCATGGGGCTCGCCACCAACGTCCAGTACGCCACCGAGGTCACGTTGCAACCACTGGAGCGTTTTCCCCTCGACGCTGCAATCCTGTTCTCCGACATCCTCACCGTCCCGGACGCGATGGGGCTGGGGCTGTCGTTTCAACAGGGCGAAGGGCCCCGCTTCGAGCGCGTGGTCCGCGACGAGGCGGCCGTAACCGGCCTGGCCGTGCCGGACATGGCGAAACTGCGCTACGTGTTCGACGCCGTCACCAGCATCCGCAAGGCGCTCGCAGGTCGCGTGCCATTGATCGGCTTCTCGGGCAGCCCCTGGACCTTGGCCTGCTACATGGTGGAGGGCGCCGGCAGTTCGGACTACCGGCACGTCAAGACCCTGATGTACGCGCGGCCCGATTTGATGCACCGGCTGCTGGCGGTCAACGCGGACAGCGTGGCCGCCTACCTGAACGCCCAGATCGACGCCGGCGCGCAGGCCGTGATGGTGTTCGACAGCTGGGGCGGCGTGCTGGCCGACGGAGCCTTCCAGACCTTCAGCAGGGCTTACACCGCGCGCGTACTGGGCCAACTCGAGCGCCAAGGAGCCGATGGCCAGGTGGTACCTCGGATCGTGTTCACCAAGGGCGGCGGGCTGTGGCTGGCGGACATGCGTGAGCTCGAATGCGACGTGCTCGGGCTGGACTGGACGATGGATCTGGGGCGGGCACGCGGGATCCTGGCCGGCAACCAAAATGCTATCGATCCGATAGTTCCTATGGCAATCCCGGCGCCCACTAGAACCCGATCGAACCCGACACATTCGCGCCCCACCGCGCTGCAGGGCAACATCGACCCCAACGTCCTGTTCGCCCCCCCCGCGGCGATCCGCGCCGAGGCACGCCGTGTGCTGGAGTCCTTCGGCCCGCCGCATCTGGACTCCGGCACGTCCGGCATCGGCCACGTATTCAACCTCGGACACGGCATCAGCCAGTACACCCCGGTCGAGCACGTCCATCACCTCGTCGACGAGGTGCACGCGCATTCACGGCGCCTGCGCGCAACTCCAGCCAATACGCCGATCAACACGGACCGTCAAGGTTGAAATCCATGACTCCCCACAAAAAAAAACGGGTTGACAGGCCGAAGTTATGCACATTCGTGGCCATCGGCCTGCGTGTCGCGCCAGTGACATTTGACGCATCCACAAGTGATTGATTGATATGAATATTACACACTGCCGTTCGGATGGGCAGCTTAATCAAGACTTTGAATTTCAAGGGTTTGCGGTCATCGGTGGCAAGTTTTCAACAGAAATATCCACACTTTTTGCGGATGACTGGAAAATGGTCTTCGAATCAATCACTTGGCGCTTGAAGTCAATGTTGCTTGCGATCCTGACCCCACGCGCATGGCGCATTGGCTGACCGTCGCCGTTCCGACGCCGGCGCACAGCAGCGTCGCCGGTCCACTCACTTACCACTGTGCCCACCCGTTGCCTGCCGGAACCCTGGTGCGCGTGCCGCTGGGCGCGCGCGAGGTACTGGGCGTGGTATGGCAGACCGATCTGTCGATGCCAGCCGAGCCGCTGGCGAGCCAGGCGCGTGCGGTCACCGGCGCGCTCGACGGCTTGGCCCCGCTGAGCGCGTCCTGGCGCGCATTGATCGACTTCACGGCGCGCTACTACCAGCGCACGACCGGAGAAGTGGCGCTGGCCGCGCTGCCACCCCAACTGCGCACCTTGAGCGCGGCGCAGATCGCTCGGCGCCTGGCGCGCGGCGCGGCACCGGCGAGCACGCCCGCACCGGCAATGCGCAGGCTGCCGGCGCTCACGTCCGAGCAGGCCAGTGCGGTGGCCCGGATCGAGTCCGATTCCGGATCCTTCGTTCTGTTCGGAGCCACCGGTAGCGGCAAGACCGAGGTCTATCTGCGCGCCGTGGACGACGTGCTGGCCCGTGACTCCCAAGCGCAGGCGCTGGTGCTGGTGCCGGAAATCAACCTCACGCCCCAATTGCTGGCGCGTTTCGCGCAGCGATTCGGCGAGGACGCTATTTCGCTGCTGCACAGCAACCTGACGACGGCACAACGCCTGACGTCCTGGCTGGCGGCACACAGCGGCCGCGCGCGGATCGTGCTGGGCACGCGGGTCGCCGTGCTGGCGTCGATTCCGCACCTGGCCCTGGTCGTGGTCGACGAGGAACACGACGCCAGCTACAAGCAGCAGGAGGGTGCCCGCTACAGCGCGCGCGACCTGGCGCTGGTTCGAGGGCGGCTGCAAAGCGCTCGGGTGGTGCTCGGCTCCGCCACGCCCTCGCTCGAGAGCTGGCATGCCAGCTTGCCCACCAGCGAGGGCGGACCGGGGCGCCACCAGTTGCTGGCGATGCCCCGCCGCATCGGCCTGGCTCCCGCCGCCGATCCCGCCACCGGGCTGCCGCGCGTGCGCCGGGTGGACATGACGCGCCAGCCGCGCGGCGCGCTGATTGCCCCGCCATTGCTCGCCGCGATCGCCGAACGCGTCGAGCGCGGCGAGCAGGCGTTGCTGCTGCTCAACCGGCGTGGCTGGGCGCCGGTGCTGCACTGCGCCGACTGCGGATGGAAAAGCGAGTGCCCGCATTGCAGCGCCTATCGCGTGTTTCACAAGATCGACCGGACGCTGCGGTGCCACCACTGCGGCTTGACCGAACGCGTCCCCCGGGCGTGCCCGAACTGCGGCAACCTTGACCTCGGCACGCTGGGCCGCGGCACAGAGCAGCTGGAGGAACGCCTCGCCGAACTGATGGCATCCGTGCATCGCCCGGACGGCACGCCCGCACGCATCACGCGCATCGACGCCGACACTACACGCGGCAAGGGCCGTCTCGAAGAGGCTCTCGCTGCAGCACACGGAGGCGATGTCGATGTGCTGGTTGGCACGCAGATGATCGCCAAGGGGCACGACTTCCGGCGCGTCACGCTGGTGGCGGCCATCGATCCCGATGCAGCGCTCTTCTCCAGCGATTTCCGGGCCCCGGAGCGGCTGTTCGCCCTGTTGATGCAAGCCGCCGGGCGCGCCGGTCGCGACGCCGCCACCAGCGCCGTCAGCGAGATGTGGGTCCAGACCCATCATCCCCGCCACCCGTTGTTCGAGGCGCTCAAGGGGTATGACTATCCGGGGTTCGCACGCCGGCAGCTGCTCGAGCGCCAACAGGCCGGGTTGCCGCCTTTCGTGCGCCTCGCACTGTTGCGTGCCGAAGCGCGCTCGCAGCAGGCAGCGCAGGATTTCCTCAGCGCCCTTGCCCAGGCCGCCCAGGCGCAACTGCACGACGATCCGGAACTGGCCAGCGCGATGATGCAGATCGGCTGGTTCCCACCCGTTCCGCTCACCATGCAGCGCGTCGCGGGCATCGAGCGGGCGCAAATGTTGCTGGAAAGCCACTCGCGCGCTGCATTGCAGCGCGTGCTCGAGGCCTGTCGGCCGCTGCTCCATGCGCTGCGCACCCAGCCCGCGCACCGGGCCATCGTGCGTTGGGCCGTGGACGTCGACCCACTCGCGCTTTGAACTTGCACGCCACCGGTGCGATCACATCGAGATATCGACCTGCCGGTGCGGCAACCGCACAATCCGGCACATGATTGGATGTTTTAAAGAGGATCCACGATGAACAAATTGCTCGCCCTGATGGTGCTGTGCGGATCGGTCGCGCTGCCCGCAGTCGCCCAG
Organism: uncultured Ottowia sp.; assembly: GCA_964527755.1. GTDB lineage: Bacteria > Pseudomonadota > Gammaproteobacteria > Burkholderiales > Burkholderiaceae_C > Ottowia. The sequence continues at coordinate 1,423 of CAZGOL010000038.1, read as the reverse complement.
ATGACACCCGCGCAAACCAACCTCGACCCGGCGGCCGGCCAACTGGAAACCCGCAACGCGCGTGCCGACCGCGAACTCACCGGGATCGACCCTGAACAGGCGCTGGCCAACGCGCTGCAGCGCTGCGCCGCCTTGCCGCCGTTTTATCGAACGGATTGCGAGGCGCGCGTACGCGGCCAGGGGCTGACATCGGGCAGCGTGATCGGTGGCGGCATCGTGAGTGAAACCATCACCACGATGCCCAAGGACCAACTCGAAGCGCTCGAGCGCAACCCGCGGGAAATGGCCTTCCCGAGGCCACTCGGGCAGCACCGCTGAAACCGGCGCTGCGCGACGCGGGACGCCACTCAGCGCAACAAGGCCACGGCAGCGGAGAAGCTGAAGAACGCCGCAATGGTCGAATAGAGGATCGTGCGGGCCACGCGCCCATTGTCGGCGTCGAAGCGCTCGGCGAGCAGCGAAACATTGGCAGCGGCCGGCAGCGCGGCGGTCAGCACCAGCGGCGCCAACAATGGCGCTGGCAACACGTCCAGACGCACCGCAATCGTCGCGCCCATCCACACCAGCATGGGCTGTGCCAGCAACTTGAGCGCGGTCAACAGGCCCACGTCGCGCAGCGAAGCACCGGCTCGCGGCGCCGCCGTCTGCATCTGCGCGCGCGCCAGCACCGCACCGATGGTGAACAGCGCCACAGGCGACGCGGCATCGGCCAACAGCCCGACGGTGCGCTCGATCGGTGCCCACGGCGCGAAACCGCTCGCGCCGGCCAGCGCGCCGAGCAGGATCGACCATGGCATGGGGTTGCGCAGCACGCCCTGCAGGGCACGGGCCACGGCACGCACCGGCCCGTGCTCGCCGGCGGCACCCCATTGCGAGAGCCCGATGCACAACGAACTGGTCACCACCAGATCGACCAGCAGCGTCGCCATCACCGGCCCCAGCGCGCCCTCGCCCAGCAGCGCCAGGATCACCGGGATCCCCATGAAGCCGGAATTCGGAAACACCGCAACCAGCGCGCCCAGCGCCGCATCGGGCCAGCTGCCGCCGTGCCGACGCGCCCAGCCCGCGGCAACGGCCACCAGCAACGCCGCAACCACCAGCCACAGCAGCGCCACCGTCGGACTGAACAACTGCGCCGCCGGCGTGCTGCTGCCAAAGCGCCACAGCATGCACGGCAGTGCGAAGTACAGCACGAACATGTTCAATCCCGCCACCGCATCCAGCGGCAACAGACGGGAGCGCGCCGCGACGTAACCGCACAGGACCAGTGCGAAGAACGGGAAGGTGACGGCAAAAATCCCGGCCAGTGCGTGCATGAGGCCGCGAGCGTAACAAGGTTTGCCGGCGCAACGCGTCCATCCCGGTCGCTATGATCGGCGCCGCGCATGTCCGACCGCCTGAACCTCGCCCAGCAAGACGCCGT
>CAZGOL010000037.1:16707-19524 GCA_964527755.1 uncultured Ottowia sp. | reverse complement strand
TATTTCCCGGTGCCACCGGTCGACAGTTTCCAGGATATGCGCTCGGAAATGTGCACGTTGCTTGAATCGCTGGGCATTCCGGTCGAGGTGCACCACCACGAAGTGGCCACGGCTGGCCAGATGGAACTGGGAACCCGGTTCAGCACGCTGGTCGAGCGCGCCGACTGGCTGCAGTTGCAAAAGTACGTGGTTCACAACGTCGCGCACCGCCACGGCAAGACGGCGACGTTCATGCCCAAGCCGCTGGTCGGTGACAACGGATCGGGCATGCACATGCACCAGTCGGTGTGGAAAGATGGTCGAAACCTGTTCGCAGGGGACGGCTATGCCGGCCTGAGCGAGTTCGCCCTGCACTACATCGGCGGCATCATCCACCACGCCCGCGCGCTGAACGCCATCACCAATCCCGGCACCAACAGCTACAAGCGTCTGGTGCCGGGTTTCGAGGCCCCCATCAAGCTGGCGTACAGCGCGCGCAACCGCTCGGCATCGATCCGAATTCCCTATGTTCCCAACCCCAAAGGGCGTCGCATCGAGGTGCGCTTTCCCGATCCGCTTGCCAATCCGTACCTGGCGTTCGCCGCCATGCTGATGGCGGGGCTGGATGGGGTCGAGAACCGCATCCACCCCGGCGAAGCGCTCAACAAGGATCTCTACCATCTGCCGCCGGAAGAAGACGCCAGGATCCCGACCGTGTGCTCCAGCCTGGAACAGGCGCTCGAGCACCTCGATGAAGATCGCGGCTTTCTTACCCGAGGCGGCGTGTTTTCGGACGCGATGATCGACGCCTATCTGGAACTCAAGATGGCGGAAGTGACACGTTTTCGCATGACCACGCATCCGATCGAGTTCGACATGTACTACAGCCTGTGAAGGATGGGCACGATGAAATTCACCAAGATGCAGGGCATCGGCAACGATTACATCTACATCAACACGTTCGAGGAGGTGGTCGAAAACCCCGAGGCGCTCGCGATCACCATGTCGCGCCAGCACTTCGGCGTCAGCTCGGACGGCCTGGTCCTGATCGGCCCCTCGCGCATGGCAGATTTCGCCATGCGAATATTCAACGCGGATGGCTCCGAAGCCGAGATGTGCGGCAACGCCGCGCGCTGCATCGGAAAGTACGTGTATGAGCGCGGCCTGACGAAAAAATCAAAGCTGGTGCTGGAGACGCGCGGCGGACCAAAGGCTCTCGATCTGCAGATCGACGCGGGGTGCGTCAATGAGGTCACGGTGGACATGGGCGAGCCGGCGCTGGCTCCGGTGTCAATCCCCGTCGATCTGCCTGGCACGTCGATCCGCGACTTTCCGCTGATGATCGAGGACGGGCCGCGGCGCATCACCTGTGTCAACATGGGCAACCCGCATGCGGTGATCTTCGTCGATGATCCATGCGCCATTGACGTGCGCAAAATCGGCATGCAAATCGAAAATCACGTCGCCTTCCCGCAGCGTACCAACGTCGAATTCGTCCGAGTCGTGCGGCGCGACCTGTTCGAAATGCGAGTCTGGGAACGCGGCAGCGGTGAAACGCTTGCCTGCGGCACCGGCGCGTGCGCGAGTGTCGTGGCAGCGGTATTGAACGACCTGTCGGAGCGCACCGTCGACATCCGGTTGACCGGCGGCGAGTTGCGCATCACGTGGGGCGCGCTCACCAACCACGTGTTGCAGACGGGCCCTGCGACGTTTGTGTTCGATGGCGTGTGGCTGGGAGCCTGAGGTGCGACTCAATCCCAACCTCGTCGCCATGCCCGGCAACTACCTGTTCGCCGAAGTCGCGCGCCGCGTGCAGGCGTACGAGCCATCGGCCCCGCGACCGGTCATCCGTCTGGGCATCGGCGACGTGACCCAGCCATTGGCGCCGGCGATCGCCGGCGCGATGGCCGAAGCGGCGCGCGAAATGGGCACCACGGGCGGATTTCACGGCTATCCGCCCGATCAGGGTTATCCGTTTCTGCGCCAGGCCATCATCGACGCGGACTACGCGCCGCTTGGGGTACGGCTCGAACGGGACGAAATTTTCATCACCGACGGCGCGAAGACCGACACCTCGGCGTTGCCCGAATTGCTGGCCGCCGATGCGCGCATCGCGGTGACCGACCCGGTTTACCCGGCGTACATCGACGCCAACGCCATGGCCGGCCGACTCGGTCATCACGAAAACGGTGCGTGGACCGATCTCGTCACCCTGCCCTGCAACGCCGGCAACGCGTTCGTGCCCGATCTGCCGGACACCCCGGTGGACCTCCTGTACCTGTGCTATCCGAACAACCCGACCGGCACCGTGCTGACCCGCGAGCAGCTTGCCCGCTTCGTGCAATTTGCCGAGCGCAGCGGCACGCTGATCCTGTTCGACGCCGCCTACAAGGCGTATGTCACCGACCCGGCGATTCCACGCTCGATCTACGAGATTGATGGAGCCGACCAGGTTGCCATCGAATGCTGCTCGTTTTCCAAGTCCGCCGGCTTTACGGGCACGCGTTGCGCGTACACCGTGATTCCCAACGCCCTCGTGGCCCCGTCCAACGGAAGCACCGTATCGCTCAACGCCCTGTGGCGACGGCGCGTCGCCAGCCGGCAAAACGGCGTGTCCTATCCGATCCAGCGGGCAGCGGCAGCGGCGCTGTCCCCCGAGGGTCAATCCCAGGTGGCGGCTCAAGTTCAGGGCTACATGCGCAACGCACACCAGATCGTCGCGACCCTACAGGGAGCCGGTCTCGATGTGTTCGGTGGTGTCCATGCGCCTTACGTTTGGGTCAAGATCCCGCAAGGCCTGACGTCGTGGGGATTCTTCGATCGCCTCCTCAACGAAGC
>CAZGOL010000037.1:0-16607 GCA_964527755.1 uncultured Ottowia sp. | reverse complement strand
AGATCCCGCAAGGCCTGACGTCGTGGGGATTCTTCGATCGCCTCCTCAACGAAGCACAGGTGGTCGGAACACCGGGGTCGGGTTTTGGTCCGGCGGGCGAGGGGTACATCCGGCTGACGGCATTCAACACCGCCGAAAACACCCGCGAGGCGCTGCAACGCATGGTGGCGATCCTTTGATCCGTGTGACCCATTCCGGAATCATTGCCAAGGACTTTCGACCGGGCTTGATCCACGCTGCGGACGGTGTGCCTGTGCTGCACGGATTGACGCCGCACTGGGTCACAATCGGAGCATCAAAGGATCGCGCATGCGGCGCCCGTCGCTCCACCCTCCATCGACAGCGAGTCACGACGTCATCGCGACCGCAGGATCGCGCGGTCGTCGACCGAGCGGCGTTGACGAAACGCATGATCCCTACGATGTGCTCACAACGATGGTGGCAATGGCGCACGCGGACGGAACATGCGTGATGGTCAATTCCGCTCTCGAAAGCGCAGTCCGCCAATCCCGCCGCAAGCTGGTCGGCGGCAAGCTGTTCGACTGGTTCGTCGATCCATTTCTCCTGCGCGATGCGCTGCAGAAGGTGAACGCCCAACAGGTCTTCAGCAGTCGTTTCGAGGCTTCGCTGCTTTGCCACCCGCCCGGCACACCCGAGTTGCCGGTGCAGGTGAGCCTGAGCGCCATCGGACCCGGTGGGCCCACGTTCGGTATCGTGGTCGAAATGGTCGAAAACGACAAGCAGTCCCGATCCGACCGGGAGCAACGCACGCTCCGGACCGCGCAGGACCAAAAGGAGCTGCTGCGCAATCTCGCGCACGAGATTCGCAATCCGCTGAGTGGCATTCGTGGCGCGGCACAACTGCTGTCACTGGAGTTTCCCTCTCGTGACGCAATCGCCTATACCGACGTCGTCACCCGCGAAGTCGATCGGCTGCAGCGGCTGCTCGACCGCATGCTGGCACCACACGCGAGCGCGGTGGCGCTGGAAGAAGTGAACGTCCATGAGTTGTGCGAGCATGTGCGCACCCTCATCCTGGCCGAGTATCCGCACGGTCTGGAGGTGAAGCGCGACTACGACGTGTCGTTGCCCGAGTTGCGCGGCGATCGCGAGCGACTGATCCAGGCGCTGCTCAATGTCGTCCGCAACGCCGCGCAGGCCCTCACGGAGCGGGTTGCCGCCGGTGATGCGCGGATCGTGCTGCGCACGCGCATCGCGCGGCAGGTCACGCTGGGGACGCACCTATTTCGCCTGGCGCTCGAGGTGCAGGTGGAGGACAACGGACCCGGCGTTCCCGAGATCCTGCGCGAGCGCGTTTTCCAGCCACTGGTGTCTGGACGCGAGGGCGGATGCGGTCTCGGGCTGGCGTTGGCGCAAACCTTCGTGCAGCAGCACGGCGGTACCCTGGACTGCGACAGCATCCCGGGCCGAACCTTGTTCACGCTGCTGCTCCCGATGGCCTGAACGGCGTGTTGCGTGAACATCGGATCCCGAGTACCACCATGAAGCACGTCGATCCGATGCATCCTGTCTGGGTTGTCGACGACGATGAGTCGATCCGGTTTGTGCTCGAACGCGCGCTGTCACGCGAAGCGCTGCCGGTGCGCTGTTTCGCGGATGCACGCAGTGTTCTGGCCGCGCTCGAGGCCGGGGAGGCGCCGGGGATGGTGATCACCGATATCCGGATGCCCGGAGCCAGCGGCCTCGACCTGCTGGCCGAACTCAAAGCCCGTTGGCCCCGCGTGCCGGTCATGGTCATGACCGCTTATGGTGACCTCGACAGCGCCGTTGGTGCGCTGCAGGGCGGCGCCTTCGAATACCTGCCCAAACCCTTCGATGTTGGCCGGGCAGTTGAGTTGATTCGCCGCGCAATCGAAGAAGGCAAACGCCAAGACGAGGCTGAATCCGGCGGCATCGAAGCACAGCAGATACTCGGCCAGGCACCAGCGATGCAGGAGGTTTTCCGCGCCATCGGACGACTGGGGAAGAGCCAGACCACGGTGCTCATCACGGGCGCCAGTGGCACCGGCAAGGAGCTCGTCGCGCATGCCTTGCATCGGCACAGTCCACGCGCCGGAGGGCCGTTCATTGCCATCAATACGGCGGCCATTCCGAAGGATCTGCTGGAAAGCGAACTGTTCGGCCACGAACGCGGCGCCTTCACCGGAGCACAAGCGTCAAGGCGCGGCCGCTTCGAGCAAGCCGCAGGCGGGACGCTCTTTCTCGATGAGATCGGCGACATGCCATTCGAACTCCAAACGCGCCTGCTGCGCGTGCTCAGCGATGGCCACTACTATCGAGTTGGCGGCCAGGAGCCCGTCCGAGCAAACGTGCGCGTGATTGCCGCCACGCACCAGAACCTGGAGGAGCGTGTGCGACAAGGCGCGTTTCGCGAAGATCTGTACCACCGCCTGAACGTCATTCGGTTGCGCCTGCCCGCGTTGCGCGAGCGTCGCGAGGACATTCCCGAACTGACGCGGTTCTTCCTCGCCAAGAGCGCGCGCGAACTGGGAGTCGAAGCCAAGCGGATTTCAGAAATCGCCCTCGAACGCCTGGTGTGCTTCGATTTTCCGGGAAACGTGCGCCAACTGGAAAACGTGTGCCGCTGGTTGACGGTGATGGCACCCGCGCGCGTGGTCCAACCGGATGACCTGCCCCCGGAAGTGGTCGCAACAGCATCGAATGACCCGGCTGCATCCGCACCTCAGAGCGGTGGCGATGCCGATCGAACGGGCCAAGCGGTTCAGCTCGACTGGACCGCCGGACTCGCCCGGGAGGCACGCGCTCGCCTGACCGCAGGCGAGACGGGGGTCTGGCAACGCCTCGTCGATCGATTCGAGGGCGAGTTGCTGCGAGCCGCGCTCGACGTCTCCAGCGGTCACCGAGCAGACGCCGCGCAACGCCTGGGAATCGGACGAAATACCGTCGCACGCAAACTCCGGGAACTGGGTCTCGATGATTGAACGGCTTCATGGACGGGTTGCGGCTGGTGAGGCCGTCGTGAATCACGAGCACGACCGATTGCGGCGCGTCCAGCGACCCATGACCATTCGAACGCGCCGCAGTGCGCTGCACGCCCCGGATGTCTGTGACCGCCCGTGGCTCGCGGTGTGATCGCCATGGCTCGCCTACCGCGTCTGGTCATCCCCGGTTGCCCACACCTGGTGATCCAGCGGACGGTGGACCGGCGTGCAGTCGTGGTGGATGAAGTGGACCAGATCCGGCTGCTCGAGGTACTGCGCATGGGCACGGTGAGTGAAGGGGTGCAGTTGCACGCCTGGGCCCTGGCCGAGCACGAGCTCCGGATGGTCGCGACGCCGGCAGATCCTCAATCGCTCAAGCGGTTGATGCAGACACTCGGCAGGCGCTACGTGGCAACCCACTACAACCGACGCCACGGTCGAAGCGGATCGCTGTGGGAAGGCCGCTTCCGGGCTTGCGTGGTGGAGCCAGGAGAACCTCTGCTGGAAGCAATGGCCTGGGTGGAATTGGCCGGCGCAAGAAGCGGAACCAGCAGCGCTGCGCACCACTGCGGTCACGAGCCGGACTCACTCATTTCCGAACCGCCAGCGTATTGGAAGCTCGGAAATACACCCTTCGAACGTGAGGCAATCTGGCGCAGTCGACTCGGCAGAGGCATTTCTGAACGCAAGGCCACCCAGATCGAACATGCAGCGCGTGGCGGGTGGGCGTTCGGTTCAGCAGCATTCATCCAGACTGCCGCCACTTCCGGTCGTCCAGCCGCACCGAGAACCCCCGGCCGTCCTCGTCGAGCCGGCGCAAAGACCTGAGCAATCTGCTGTCGCGTTCGTCAACAAGTTCATCAAGGCCCTTTCCTTCCATCCATTCACGGTTTTGCCACCATTTTGATATGACCCCAATTTAAATTGTCTTTAGTTTTGTGCCATTTAATGATGTTCTGACCCTTTTTATTTAGATTGAAGAACTGCTTTCCTTCCGCTAGCCTTGCGCGTCGTTCGCAATGAACCGGAGTTTTCAAGTTGTCCCGTCACACCCAGCGCCAACCCAGCGAAATCGAAGCCACCACGACCGGCGGCCTGTACGACCCGGCGCGAGAACACGACGCCTGCGGTGTCGGTTTCGTCGCCCACATCAAGGGCAGAAAATCCCACGCCATCGTCGAGCAGGGTCTGCAAATTCTGCATAACCTCGATCACCGCGGTGCCGTGGGCGCAGACGAACTCATGGGCGATGGCGCCGGCATCCTGGTTCAGGTTCCCGACGAGTTCTATCGTGCCGAGTTCCTGGATCGCCGGATCGTCCTGCCACCGCCGGGAGAATACGGCGTCGGAATGATCTTCCTGCCCAAGGAACACGCTTCACGGCTTGCCTGCGAACAGGAGATGGAGCGTGCGATCAAGGCGGAAGGTCAGGTGCTGCTCGGCTGGCGCGATGTGCCGGTGGATCGACAGATGGCGATGAGTCCCGCCGTTCGCGTCAAGGAGCCCATCATCCGTCAGGTCTTCATCGGTCGCGGCGCCGACGTGATCGTGCCCGATGCGCTCGAGCGCAAGCTCTACGTGATCCGAAAGACCGCCAGTGCGGCCATCCAGCAGCTCAGGCTCACGCACGGTCACGAGTACTACGTCCCGAGCATGAGCTGCCGCACGGTCATCTACAAGGGCCTGCTGCTGGCCGGACAGGTCGGGCGCTACTACCTCGATCTCCAGGACCCGCGCTTTGGTTCGGCATTTGCGCTGGTGCACCAGCGCTTCTCGACCAACACCTTTCCCGAATGGTCGCTCGCCCACCCTTACCGCTATGTCGCGCACAACGGTGAGATCAACACGCTCAAGGGAAATTTCAACTGGATGCGTGCACGCCAAGGCGTGATGCGTTCACCGGTGCTCGGCGACGATCTGCGCAAGCTCTACCCCATCACTTTCGAGGGTCAAAGCGATACCGCCACGTTCGACAACACGCTCGAACTGCTGGTGATGGCCGGCTATCCGCTCAGCCAGGCGATGATGATGATGATCCCGGAAGCCTGGGAGCAGCACGAAGCCATGGAGCAGCGCCGCCGCGCTTTCTATGAGTATCACGCGGCGATGCTCGAACCCTGGGACGGCCCGGCAGCGATGGTGTTCACCGACGGGCGTCAAATCGGCGCAACGCTGGACCGCAACGGGTTGCGACCGGCTCGCTACATCGTGACCGACGACGATCTGGTGGTGATGGCCAGCGAAAGCGGCGTGCTTCCCGTGCCGGAAAATCGCATCGTCCGCAAGTGGCGCCTTCAGCCGGGCAAGATGCTGCTGCTCGACCTCGAGCAGGGCCGCCTGATCGAAGACGAGGAGATCAAGGCCAACATCGTCAACACCAAGCCGTACGAGCAGTGGATCGAGAATCTGCGCGTCAAGCTTGACGACGTCCAGGTCGATGCACAGGCCACCGACATCCCTGAGACCGATGTGCCGCTGCTGGATCGCCAGCAGGCGTTCGGTTTCACGCAGGAAGACCTCAAGTTTCTGCTCGCCCCGATGGCCCAAAACGGTGAGGAAGCCATCGGTGCGATGGGCAACGACAGCCCGCTGGCGGTGCTGTCCGACCGCAGCAAGCCGCTGTACAACTATTTTCGCCAGACTTTTGCCCAGGTCACGAATCCCCCGATCGATCCGTTCCGCGAAACGATCGTGATGAGCCTGGTGTCGTTTGTCGGTCCCAAGCCGAACCTGCTGGACATCAACCAGGTGAACCCGCCTATGCGCCTGGAACTGCACCAACCGGTTCTCGATTTCGAGGCCATGGCCAAGCTGCGCCAGATCGAGCAATACACGCACGGCAAGTTCAAGAGCGCCACCATCGACATCACCTATCCGCTTGCCTGGGGCAAGCAGGGCGTGGAAGCCAAGCTGGCCTCGCTGTGCGCGCAAGCGGTGGACGAGATTCGCGGCGGAGCCAACATCCTGATCATCAGCGACCGCCACCTCAGCGCCGCTCAGGTGGCGATCCCGGCGTTGCTGGCGCTCTCGGCGATTCACCAGCATCTGGTGCGTGAAGGGCTGCGCACGACCGCCGGACTGGTGGTCGAGACCGGAACGGCACGCGAAGTGCACCACTTCGCCGTGCTGGCGGGCTACGGCGCCGAGGCGGTCCATCCCTACCTGGCGCTGGAATCACTGGCGCAAATGCACCGCGAGCTGCCGGGCGCACTGTCGGCCGACACGGCCATCCATAACTACATCAAGGCGTTGGGCAAGGGCTTGTCCAAGACCATGTCCAAGATGGGCGTGTCCACCTACATGAGCTATTGCGGGGCCCAGTTGTTCGAGTGCGTCGGGCTCAGCAGCGGCACCGTTGCCAAGTATTTCACCGGTACGGCCAGCCGCATCGAGGGCATCGGGGTGTTCGAGATCGCCGAAGAGAGCCTTCGCACCCATTGCAAGGCCTTTGGTGACGATCCGGCACTTGCCACCTTGCTGGACACCGGTGGCGACTACGCCTGGCGCACCCGGGGTGACGAGCACATGTGGACGCCCGACGCGGTTGCCAAACTCCAGCACAGCGTGCGCGGCGGCCAATGGGAGACCTACAAGGAATACGCACAGATCATCAACGACCAGAGTCGACGCCACATGACGTTGCGAGGCCTGTTCGAGTTCAAGGTCGATCCGGCCCGGGCGATCGCGCTCGACCAGGTCGAGCCGGCAAGCGAGATCGTCAAGCGCTTCGCCACCGGCGCGATGTCGCTCGGTTCGATCAGCACCGAGGCGCATACCACGCTGGCCCTGGCCATGAACCGCATCGGCGGCAAGAGCAACACCGGAGAAGGCGGCGAAGACCCGGCGCGCTATCGCAACGAACTCAAGGGCATGCCGATCGCAGAAGGCACCCGGGTGAGCGACGTCATCGGTGCGCAAGTGATCGAGGCGGACTACGAGATGAAGGCCGGCGACAGTCTGCGCAGCCGGATCAAGCAGGTCGCTTCGGGGCGCTTTGGCGTGACCACCGAGTACCTGGTTTCGGCCGACCAGATCCAGATCAAGATGGCTCAGGGGGCCAAGCCCGGGGAAGGTGGGCAGTTGCCCGGCGGCAAGGTGTCCGAGTACATCGGGCGTTTGCGCCACAGCGTGCCGGGCGTGGGCTTGATCAGCCCACCACCCCACCATGACATCTACTCGATCGAGGACCTGGCACAACTCATCCACGACCTGAAGAACGTGAACCCGCGCGCCAGCATCAGCGTCAAGCTGGTGTCCGAGGTCGGCGTCGGCACCATTGCCGCAGGCGTGGCCAAGTGCAAGGCGGACCACGTCGTGATCGCGGGACACGATGGAGGTACCGGTGCCTCACCCTGGTCATCCATCAAGCATGCCGGCTCGCCCTGGGAGATCGGCCTGGCGGAAACACAGCAGACCTTGATGCTCAACCGACTGCGCGGACGCATCCGCGTGCAGGTCGACGGCCAGATGAAGACCGGGCGCGACGTGGTGATCGGCGCCCTGCTGGGAGCCGACGAGTTCGGTTTCGCCACAGCGCCGCTGGTGGCCGAGGGTTGCGTGATGATGCGCAAGTGCCACCTCAATACCTGCCCGGTCGGCGTCGCCACGCAGGATCCGGCACTGCGGCGCAAGTTCACCGGCAAGCCCGAGCACGTCATCAATTACTTTTTTTTCGTGGCCGAGGAAGCGCGAAGCATCATGGCGCAATTGGGCATCCGTCGGTTCGATGAGTTGATCGGCCGTGCCGATCTGCTGGACACCCGCAAGGGGATCGCACATTGGAAGGCACGGGGCCTGGATTTCGCCCGCGTGTTTCATCTGCCGCCGGTGCCCGTCGAAGTGCCACGCCTGCAGGTCGAAGCCCAGGATCACGGGTTGACCGGGACGCTGGATCACAAGTTCATCGAACGTTGCCTGCCGGCTCTGGAGCGCGGCGAGAAGGTGCAGTTGATGGACGAGGTGCGCAACGTGCACCGCAGCGTGGGCGCCATGCTGTCGGGCGAGTTGATTCGCCGCCGGCCCGAAGGTCTGCCGGACCGCACCATCGTGATGCAGCTCGAGGGCAACGGTGGTCAGAGCTTCGGCGCATTCCTGGCCAGCGGCATCACCCTGAACCTGATCGGTGACGCCAACGACTACACCGGCAAGGGCCTGTCGGGCGGGCGCATCGTGGCGCGCCCGAGCATCCATTTCCGTGGCGAGGCAACGCGCAACATCATCGTCGGCAACACCGCACTCTACGGCGCGACCAGCGGCGAGGCGTTCTTTCGCGGGGTGGCCGGCGAACGCTTCGCGGTGCGGCTGTCGGGTGCCACGGCGGTGGTCGAAGGGACTGGTGACCATGGCTGCGAGTACATGACGGGCGGCACGGTGGTGGTACTCGGCCGAACGGGCCGCAACTTCGCCGCCGGCATGAGCGGTGGCGTGGCCTATGTATTCGACGAGGATGGCCACTTTGCCGAACGGTGCAACACCAGCATGGTGGCGCTCGAGAAGGTGTTGCCGCGCGATGCGCAACCCGGAACGCGGGCAAGTTGGCATCGCCAGACCGCCGATGAAACGCTGCTGCGTGACCTGGTGGAGGAGCATCACCGCTGGACCGGATCGGCGCGCGCGCGCGAGATCCTCGACCACTGGGCCGACTCGCGCTCGCGGTTTGTCAAGGTCATGCCGCACGAGTACGCGCGGGCGCTGGTGGCCCACGCCACGCGGGCCGAACCGGTTGAATTCCGACCCGCCACCCAACAGCACGTCGCCGTTGCCGGCGGTCACTGAACCCGATCCAAGCGGAACTCCATCATGGGCAAGATCACTGGTTTTCTCGAGTACGACCGTATCGAGGAGCACAAGCAACCCGTCGCCAAGCGCCTGAAGACCTGGCAGGAATTCGTGGCGGGCCTGACGACCGAACAGGCACGCGTCCAGGGCGCGCGCTGCATGGACTGTGGCACACCCTACTGCACCAACGGTTGCCCGATCAACAACATCATCCCGGACTTCAACGACCTCGTTTATCGCGACGACTGGCGCCACGCCATCGAGGTGCTGCACCAGACCAACAACTTCCCAGAGTTCACGGGTCGCATCTGTCCGGCGCCGTGCGAGGCGGCCTGCACGCTCAACATCAACGCGGACGCGGTCGGCATCAAGAGCATCGAACACGCCATCATCGATCGCGCGTGGGCCGAGGGTTGGGTGCGGCCAATGCGTCCCGCCGTCAGGACCGGCAAGCGGGTGGCCATCGTCGGTTCAGGTCCGGCCGGGCTGTCGGCGGCGCAGCAACTGGCACGAGCCGGCCACGAAGTCACGGTGTTCGAAAAAAACTCGCGCCCGGGCGGGTTGCTGCGCTACGGCATCCCGGATTTCAAGCTCGAAAAGCGCCACATCGACCGGCGCATCGAGCAGATGAGCGCCGAAGGCATCGAGTTCCGGTGCGGCACGCTGGTGGGAACCCTGCCTGGCGACATCAGGGTGGACAACGACGCCACGCAAAATCTGCCGGCCGAACAACTGTTGGCCGAGTTCGACGCCGTGCTGCTGGCGGGCGGGAGCGAGCACAGTCGCGACCTTCCAGTGCCGGGGCGGCAGCTGGCCGGCGTGCACTTCGCGATGGAGTTTCTGTCACAGCAAAACCGGGTGGTTGCCGGTGACAAGGTCAAGGGACAGATTCAAGCGACCGGCAAACACGTGATCGTGATCGGCGGCGGCGATACCGGCAGCGACTGCGTGGGAACCAGCAACCGACAGGGAGCCGCGAGCGTGACGCAGTTCGAGTTGCTGCCGCTGCCGCCCGAGCGGGAAGACAAGCCGATGACCTGGCCTTACTGGCCCTACCGGCTGCGCACCAGTTCCAGCCATGAAGAGGGTTGCCAGCGCAGCTTCGCCATCGCCACACGCGAATTCGTGGCAGGCTCCGGCAAGGCCAAGAACCGCGTGGTCGGCCTGAAGACCGTGCAGGTGCGCTGGGCCGGCGGCAAGATGACCGAGCAGCCGGATACCGAAACCCTGTGGAAAGCCGACCTCGTGCTGCTGGCCATGGGCTTCATCAGCCCGGTGGGCACCGTGCTGCAGGCGTTCGGCATCGAAAAGGACGCGCGCGGCAACGCCCGGGCCGGAACGGAGGCCACCGGCGGCTACCAGACCAGCGTCGAGCGGGTATTTGCCGCCGGAGACATGCGCCGTGGCCAGAGTCTGGTGGTATGGGCGATCCGGGAAGGCCGGCAAGCCGCGCGCGCCATCGACGAATTTCTGATGGGTGCGAGCCTGCTGCCGCGTTGACCCCGATTGCCCCGGCGACAGGCGTCCCGCACCGCTTCAGTACCCCGGTTTCGCGCCAGGTCGACGACGGGCGAACAGGCCCGTCCTCCCAGCGCCCTGCCCGCTGAAGCGCTCGCGCCGCGCCTGCCTGGCATCGACGCGCAATGGGCGATACAACTCGATCCGGTCGCCATCGCGCAGGATGTGATCGAACCCCATCTTGCGACCCCAGACCCCCACCATGCATTCATCGGGAGCATCGAAGCCTGCCCGCGCCAGCGCGTCACGCACGGTGCTGCCCAACGGCACCTGCAGTTCGACCCGTTGCACCTCGCGCGGCGCGGTCAAATGGGCCAGGATGACCGTGATGGCGGGGACCACCGACTGGTTCATGCTGGGTTGCCGTACACCTGCTCGGCCCGCTTGACGAAGGCGTCGACCAGGTTTGCGGCGATCCGGTCGAACACCGGGCCGACGACCGTGGCCAGCAGACGACTCGAAAACCCGTAGTTGAGCTTGAGATCAACCCGGCAGGCACGCTGTCCACCTTCGCCCACCGGGGTGAACCGCCAGTCGCCCTCGAGGTTCGAAAACGGACCGCTCACCAGATGCAAACGCACCTCACGCCCGGCGACGTGCTCGTTGCGCGTCACAAAGCTTTGCTTGACTCCCTTGAATGCAATGCCGACCTCGGCCGTCATGCCCGTCTCGGTCTCGGACAACACCCGCGCGTGATCGCACCAGGGCAGGAACTCGGGATAGCGAGGCACATCGATCACGAGTTGGAACATCTCCTGCGCGTCATACCAAATGAGGACGGATTTGTGAACCGATTTCATAGAATCCCTGCTTGCCCACGATTTTAGGGGCCGCAGTTTTTGCCCGCTCCCCTTGCACCCGCCGCGCGGTGCCACATATTGCCCAGATGGCCACCAAAAAACCCAAGTCCGCCAACCCGGTGATCGCCGAGAACAAGAAAGCCGCGTTCAACTACTTCTTCGAGGAACGGTTCGAGGCCGGCATGGTGCTGGAAGGCTGGGAAGTGAAGGCGCTGCGGGCCGGCAAGGCCCAGTTGACCGATGGCTACGTCGTGATCCGCAGCGGTGAGCTGTTCGTGATCGGTTGCCAGATCAACCCACTGGGGACCGCCAGCACCCATGTGCGCCCCGACGCCGTGCGCACCAAAAAGCTGCTGATGCAGCGTGACGAAATCCGTCGGCTGATCGGCAAGGTGGAACAAAAAGGCTACACGCTGGTCCCACTGAGGCTGTACTGGAAGAGTGGGCGTGTGAAGTGCGAGATCGCACTGGCCAAGGGCAAGGCCACCTACGACAAGCGCCAGACCATCAAGGAGCGCGAGGGCAAGCGCGAGGTCGAGCGAGTGCTCAAGCAGCACCACCGCTGAATCGGGAACCCGGCACGCCGCGCTGATCATCCTGGTTTGTCACGAAATTGCTATTAACATGATAGCTATTTCGGCTTTCCGGTCAACATTTTTGGCCGGTTTTAACCTTGAACGATCGGGCTAGGCTTCGGGTGCCAGGCATCGTGGCTGGTTGGACAACCCGGGTCAGTCGGGGTTCATCCGCTCGGGCGCACGAAACAGCGTCTTGCGATGCTGCCGGGCCCAGCTCAGCAGCTCGTTGGCCAGCAGTGCACCGATCACGAGCGCGCCGCCGGACATCACTTCGGGCTGCGGGGCCTCACCGGCGATGGCCCACACCAGCGCGATGCCGAACACGATCTCCAGCAACCCCAGCAACGACACTTCGGCCGCCGGCAGCACGCGCGCGGTCAGCACCGCCAGCACGCAAGGCACCGCCAGCTGCCCGACGCCCAAACCCGCCAGCCAGGCCAGGTCGCGCATGCTGGTCGACACGGGAAAAGCCAGCGGAGCCACCGCCAACGAAGACAGCACCGCACCCAGCAGCACCGCCGGCACCAGGTCGACCGATTCGCCCCGCAAGCTGCTGGCCTGCAGCACCGTCCAATTGACCGCCGCCGCCATCGGGACGCACAGCGCCACGACCGACCCGAACCAGCCCCCCTCGCCGGCATCGCCATCCAACTGACCGGCGAACATCCACGCCATGCCGATGCCGGCGACCACGATGGACGCCCAGGTGCGCCCCGGTAGTGGCTGGCGCGTGACGACCCGCGCCAGAAGCGCGGTCAGCAGCGGGCCGAACGCCATGGTGACCAGCACGCGCGCGACGCCCGTGAGCGTGAGTGCAACCATGAACGCGGTGAACATGACGGCCCAGCACAGCCCAGACAGCCACAGCGTGGTGCGGCGCCACGGCATGCGCGCGAATACCCCAGGCCCCTGCCACAACGGCAGGATCACCAACAGCGCAAGCACGGTGAAGAAGCTGCGCCAGAACGTCACCTCGAACCCCTCGGCGCGTTCGAGCTGGCGCGTGACCACGCCGGCGGTAGACCACATCAGCGTCGTCAACACCATCGTCCACACGGCACGCGCGTGACTCCACATCGGAAACGGTGGGCTGGTCATGAAACCTATCTCAGGTGCGGCCGCCAGTCATCGACGACACTCCACGCGCCCGATCGTCGCATGCGCGCTGGTGCCGGCTGCGGGCGATGGCTCGTGCAAGGAGCGAGGCGAACCTCCTTGCGACCCGCCCGTCTGATCGGGCACCTCACCGGGTTTCGCGACTGGCACGCTTGCGCTCGTGCTCGTTCAGGTGGCGCTTGCGCAGCCGGATGCTCTTGGGCGTGATCTCGACCAGCTCGTCGTCCTCGATGAACTCGACGCCGTACTCCAGCGTGAGCTGGATCGCCGGCGTGATCTTGATGGCATCCTCCTTGCCACTGACGCGGAAATTGGTGAGCTGCTTGGTGCGCGTGGCGTTGACGACGAGGTCGTTGTCGCGGCTGTGGATGCCCACGATCATGCCTTCGTACACGGGATCGCCCGCGCGCACGAACATGCGCCCGCGATCGTCGAGCTTGCCCAGCGCGTAGGTGATGATCTCGCCGTCGTCCATCGAGATCAGCACGCCGTTCTTGCGCCCGGCGATCTCGCCCGCGTAGGGCTCGTAGCCGTCGAACAGGCTGCTGATCAGGCCGGTGCCGCGCGTCAGGTTGAGAAACTCGTTGGAAAACCCGATCAAACCGCGCGCCGGGATGCGGTACTCCAGGCGCACGCGCCCGCGTCCGTCGGGCTCCATGCCCACCAGTTCGCCCTTGCGCTCGCCCAGCGCCTGCATCACCGCACCCTGGTGGTTCTCCTCGATGTCCGTGGTGACCAACTCGATCGGCTCACTCCTGACGCCATCGATGTCCTTGAACACCACGCGCGGCTTGGAAACCGCCAGTTCGTAGCCTTCACGGCGCATTTCCTCCAGCAAAATGGTCAGGTGCAACTCGCCGCGGCCGGACACTTCGAAAATTCCATCCTCGCTGGTCTCCTTGACGCGCAAGGCAACGTTGGAGCGCAGTTCGCGCTGCAGGCGATCCCAGATTTGCCGGCTGGTGACGTACTTGCCTTCGCGACCTGCCAACGGGCTGGTGTTGACGCAGAAGTTCATGACCAGAGTCGGCTCGTCAATCCTGAGCATCGGCAGCGGCTGCGGGTCGGCGGGATCGGTGATGGTTTCGCCGATCCCGATGTCCTCGATCCCGTTGACCAGCACGATGTCACCCGGCCCGGCCTGCGCGACCTTGACCCGATCGAGCCCCTGGAAAGTCAGCACTTCGTTGATTCGGGCTTTGTGGTTGGCTCCGTCCGGTCCGGCCATGACCAGCACGTCCTGCCCGGGCCTGATGGAGCCGGTGTTGACACGCCCCACGCCAATGCGGCCGACGAAGGTCGAAAAATCGAGTGCCGAGACTTGCAGTTGCAGCGGCCCCGCCGGATCGCCATCGTGTGGTGGGACATGTTTCAGGATGGTTTCGAACAACGCCGACATGTCGGGGCCCCACTGCTCGCCCGGCTCGCCCTCGGTGAGCGAGCTCCAGCCGTTGATGCCCGAGGCGTAGACCACGGGGAAGTCCAGTTGCTCGTCGTTGGCACCCAGCTTGTCAAACAGATCAAACGCGGCATTGATCACGTAGTCGGACCGCGCGCCCGGCTTGTCGACCTTGTTGACCACCACGATGGGCTTGAGGCCCAGCGCCAGCGCCTTCTTGGTGACGAAGCGCGTCTGCGGCATGGGGCCTTCCTGCGCATCGATCAGCAGCAGCACGCCATCGACCATCGACAGCGCGCGCTCCACTTCGCCGCCGAAGTCGGCGTGCCCGGGGGTGTCGACGATGTTGATGTGCGTGCCTTTCCAGCTCACGGCGCAGTTCTTGGCCAAGATGGTGATGCCGCGCTCGCGTTCGATGGCGTTGTTGTCCATCACCGTGTCCACGACCTTCTCGTGGGCGGCGAACGTGCCACTCTGGCGCAGCAGCTGGTCGACCATGGTCGTCTTGCCATGATCGACGTGGGCGATGATGGCGATGTTGCGGATGGGTTTGCTCATGGGTTGACGTCAGGGGTTGGATGGAGAGGGTTCGCCCATCGCGGGCGACCAGTTCAGGATTTGCTCGATTTCGACCGGGCTCAACAAGCGCGTGGGGATCAGCTGGCCCGCCTTGACGTGGGCGGCACCAAGCAGCGCCCGGGGCGCGCGCGCAAAAACCGCCACCCGCTCGGTGTCGGCCCAGTCACCGCGGCGTCTCAGGCCCGTCAGGAAGCGCCCGGCGTCTTCGTCACCGAGCGTGATCGACGCGTGGCCGGTCAGCAACGCCTCCGGTGGCAGAAGACGGCCGAGGCGCTGCGATTCGTCCATCGCTTCCAGCTCATCGAGTGCGATGCACTGCCCGATGTCGAACGGTCCAGTGGCCACGCGGCGCAACCGAATGAGATGCGCACCACAGCCCAGCGCCTCGCCGATGTCCTCTGCCAGCGTGCGGATGTACGTCCCCTTGCTGCATGAAACTATCATTTCGATAGCTGCCCCGGCTTGATGGTCGGGCATCATGGTCAGTTTCAATCCCTTGATCGTGACCTCGCGCGACGCCCGGTCCAGCGCGACGCCGCGGCGGGCCAATTCATACAGCGGACGTCCATCCTTCTTCAGCGCGCTGTGCATCGGGGGAACTTGCGTGATCCGTCCCGTAAAGCGTTGGCGCGTCGCCTCCAGTTCGGCAGCGGTGATGGCCGAAACCGGTCGCTCGCGCGTCACGATGCCTTCGGCATCGCCGGTGGTGGTGGTGACACCCAGGCGCACGGTGGCTTCGTAGACTTTGTCCGCATCCAGATGCAAGCCGCTGAACTTGGTGGCGGCACCGAAGCACAAGGGCAGCACGCCGGTGGCCAGCGGATCGAGCGTGCCCGTATGACCGCCTTTCTCCGCACGCAGCAGCCACTTGACCCTTTGCAGCGCCTGGTTGCTGGACAGCCCCAGCGGTTTGTCGAGCAGCAGCACCCCGTGCACGGGGCGCCGGACGACCCTCGTGCGCGGCGCGTTCATGGGCTTACCGGCCGTCGTCCTTGGAACGCGAAGCCACTGCCTTGGCGATCAGCGCGTTCATGTCGGCGGCGCGTTCGGTGGTGCGATCGAACTGAAAATGCAGCGTGGGCACAGTGTGGATGTGCAGCCGCTTGAACAGACCGTTGCGCAGGTGGCCGGCCGCGTGGTTCAGCGCGTCCTGCGTCTCCTCCGGGTCGCCCTTGAGGAGACTGAAGTAGATTTTGGCGTGCGCGTAGTCTGGCGACACTTCGACCGCGCTGATCGTCACCATGCCCACGCGCGGGTCCTTCAACTCGCGCGCGATCAGCTCCGACAGATCGCGCTGGATCTGGTCGGCGACGCGGAAGCCGCGGTTGGGGGTGGTGCTGCGCTTGGGCATGGGATCAAAATCCAGGACGCAGAGGACGCAAAAGTTTCGCAAAGGACGCAAAAGGAGCAGAAAACAATTTTTTGAATTCTTTTGCGTCCTTTGCGTCCTCCGCGTCCGGTATTCCGGTTTACAGCGTCCGCGCGATCTCCTTGATCTCGAAGAACTCCAGCTGATCGCCTTCCTTGATGTCGTTGTAGTTCTTGAGCTTGATGCCGCACTCGAAACCTTCCTTGACCTCGCGCACGTCATCCTTCACGCGCTTGAGGGATTCGAGTTCGCCCGTGTAGATCACCACGTTGTCGCGCAGCAGGCGGAAGTGCGCGTCGCGGCGCACCAGGCCGTGCGTGACCATGCAGCCGGCGACGGTACCGATCTTGGAGGCGACGAACACGGTGCGGATCTCGGCCATCCCGATCACCTCCTCGCGCTGCTCTGGAGCCAGCATGCCGGACATGGCCGCCTTCAACTCGTCGACGGCGTCGTAGATGATGTTGTAGTAGCGGATCTGGATGTCGTTGGCCTCAGCCAGTTTTC
>CAZGOL010000036.1:0-19632 GCA_964527755.1 uncultured Ottowia sp. | reverse complement strand
ACCAGCGTGCCCGTGCTCCTGCTGACCTACACCGCCGACCAAAGCACGTTCCCCTCCACCCGCGATGCCTGGCTACAGGCCGCCGATGGGCGGATTCGCAACGTCGACATCCGAGGGGGCAACCACTACCTGGCCGGGCAACCGGCCTTGGTGCAACAAGCCGCCGACGTGATTTCGGCGTGGATCGAGCAACTTTGACACTCTCGACGAGGAAAACCATGGAGACAGGCAAACACCCCGCCTTTCGCTTCGCACCCGAGTACGAACTTCCCCGCTGGCCCTTCGTGGCACCGCCGGAGCTGACGACCGGCCAGACCCAGCGTCACCCGGTGGTCATCGCCGGTGCCGGCCTGTCGGGATTGACGCTGGCGTGCGATCTGGCCGAACGGGGAATCCGCTCGGTCCTGCTGGACGACGACGACACCATCGGCGTGCGCGGCGCATCCTCGCGCGGCATCTGCTACGCCCAGAAAAGCCTTGAAATTTTCGCCAGGCTGGGCATTTTCGAACGCATTCGCGACAAGGGCATCACTTGGAACGTCGGACGAACCCTGTCCGGATCGGACGAGGTCTACAACTTCGATCTGGCCACCGAAAGTCACTCCGAACAGCCACCGTTCATCAACATCCAGCAGTTCTACATCGAGTGGTTCCTGGTCGATCGCATCCAGGAACTCGGCTTGACCGACCTGCGCTGGAAAAACACCATCCAGCATGTCGAACCCCAGGCCGATCACGTGCGGGTTCAGGTGCAGACGCCGCAGGGCGAGTACACGCTCGAGGCGAGCTACTTGATCGACGCCACCGGCGCGGCCAGCCCCATCCGGACGCAGCTCGGGCTCGATGCCCACACTTCGCTCGGCGAAGACCGTTGGTGCATCACCGATGTGCGCTTCACCAAGCCACTGCCCAAGGAGCGCTGGACGTGGACCGACGCGCCGTTCAACGACGGCCGCAGCGTATGGCAGCACCTGATGGGCGACGGGGTCTGGCGCATCGACTACCAGATGGGCGCGGACGCCGATCCGCAGAGCATCAGCCAGCCCGAAGTGGCCGCGCGGCGCCTGCGCGACCAACTGGGGTCCGACGTCGACTTCGAATTCGTCTGGATCGGCCCCTACCAGTACCGCGACCACCTGCTCGACGAATTCCGCCATGGCCGCATCTTCTTCATCGGCGACGCAGCGCACGTGGTCAGCCCCTTCGGCGCACGCGGCGGCAACACCGGAATCCAGGACGCCAACAACTTGGGCTGGAAGCTCGCGCTGGTGCTGAAAGGACAGGCCGATGCATCGCTGCTGGACAGCTACCAGGCCGAACGCCATCCGGCAGCAGTTGAGAACCTGAAGGTGACCAGCCGCACGGCACGTTTCCTGGCCCCACGCAATGCAGTCGAGCATCGTCTTCGCGGAGCCGTGCTGGCCCTGGCGCGGCGCTATCCGTTCGCCAGGCAGCTCGTGAACACTGGCCGCATGTCGGTGGCCAACGACTATCCGGCCTCTCGTTGGCTGCCTCGGGGCGGCCACACGGTACAGAACGTCGCCTTCAACGGCACCACCGTGATGCAGGCATTGCGCGAGAGCCCTCGCGGGATCGCCTTCCTGGTCGGTGGTCCGCGCCCCGACCTTGAGGCCAACGCCAGTGCCGCCGGTCTGCGCGTGCACCATCTGGATGTCGATTCCACTTTGGCCCGGCATCTCGCCGTGCAGGACGGTTCGGTCGCCGTGGTGCGCCCCGATGCTTACCTGGCTGCCCGGCTGTCGAAACCGTCCACGGAACAGTTCAAGCAAACCCTGGAGACCCTCAAATGAAAACCGAACCGAACATCGGCGACCCGGATGCCTTCTACGCGGCATGGGTCAGCGCACAGCAGAACCTGAGCGAGTCCGAGAGCGCCGACTACAACGCGCGACTGGTGTTGTTGCTGGCCAACCAGATCGGCGATCAGGCCGTGCTCGAGCGCTGCATCCACGCCGCAGAAAACGCATGAGCACGAGTTTCGCGTCGCAAGCCGACAACGTCGAACAAACGCCGCGCGTGGTCGAGCTGGCCAATCGCGTATTCGGCTATATCAGCGACCACGATCCGAACTGCGGCTTCGTCGTCGGCGACGACCACGTGATCGCGATCGACACGCGACCGACGCCGCGCATGGCGCGCGCGTTCCTGCGCGACATTGCCACGGTCACCGACAAACCCGTGCGCTTCATCGTGCTCACTCACTATCACGCGGTGCGCGTGCTGGGGGCCAGCGCCTTCACCGACGTGCAGGCAATCTTTGCCAGTCGAGGCACGGCCGACTGGATTCGAGATCGTGGCCAAGCCGATTTCGATTCCGAGGCGGGGCGTTTTCCGCGCCTGTTTGCCGGTATCGAGGAAATTCCCGGGTTGACGTACCCGACGGTGGTCTTTGATCGTCACCTGTCGATCCACCTCGATGGACGCGAGCTCAGACTCATCAATCTGGGGCGTGGCCACTCGATGGGCGATACGGTGTGCTGGATTCCGGATGCGCACGTGCTGTTTGCCGGTGACGTGGTCGAGAACCACTGCGGCGTCTACGCCGGCGACGCCTACGTGCGCGACTGGATTGGAACGCTCGACGCTGTGGCGGCGCTGCAACCGCGCGTCATGGTCCCGGGTCGCGGCGCGGTGCTTCGCGGCGCCGCGGATTGCCAGGAGGCGGTGACATCGACGCAGTCGTTCTTGCGCACCCTCGTCGTCACCGTTCAGGCGGCCATCGACGCGGGTCAATCACTCAAGCAAGCCTACGAGCGCGCGCAAGCGGTGATGGTGCCGCTCTTCGGGCAATGGCCGGTGTTCGAACACGTACTGCCATTCGATGTCTCGCGCGTGTACGACGAGTTGAAAGGAATCGAACACCCGCGAATCTGGACGGCTGAGCGCGACCAGGAACTCTGGCAGCTGCTTCGCGGCTGACACTCGACCAGCACTTCTCACCGGATCACCACCCGAATCTCAGAAATCGCTTATCCCATTGATCGAAAGCAACAGGAGATAACCATGACCGCAACCACCCTTCCGGTCGGTGCAGCACCACCCTCACCCGGATTTACTCGCGAAGAAAAACGCGTTCTCGGGGCAACTCTGGTCGGTACCGCGATCGAGTGGTACGACTTCTTCATCTATGCGCAAGCAGCCGCATTGATATTGGCTCCCTTGTTTCTGAGCGGCCTGACTGCCGACAACCCCGGGCTGGCCCAAATCCTGTCCTATGCGACGCTCGGCATCTCGTTCTTGTTCCGCCCGCTGGGAGCGATCGTGGCCGGTGTGCTGGGCGACCGCTACGGACGCAAGATGGTGCTGGTCGTCACGCTGATTCTCATGGGCGCCTCGACGTCGCTGATGGGGGTGCTGCCCACGTACGCCCAGATCGGTATCTGGGCACCGCTGGCGCTGATCGTGCTGCGGATTCTGCAAGGCGTCTCGGCTGGCGGGGAATGGGGCGGCGCGGCACTGCTCGCGGTCGAGCATGCGCCGTCGACTCGTCGAAGCCTGTTCGGCTCTTTCCCGCAGATCGGCGTGCCGATCGGCATGTTGCTGGCCACGGGCGTAACCCTGACCATCAACCTGATCATCGGCAAGGAAGCTTATCTGGCCTGGGGATGGCGCATTCCGTTCTTGCTCTCGATCGCGCTGATCGTGATCGGCATCCTGATCCGCCGCAAGGTCGAGGAATCGCCCGTGTTCACCGAACTGCGCGGTCGGCGCAAGGAAGCCTCGGCGCCTCTCAAGGAGCTGATTCGCAACCACGGCGGCCGAGTGCTGCAAGCGGCCTTGATATTCGTGGCGAACAACGCCGCTGGATATCTGTTGCTGGCATTCTTGATCGGATATGGTCAGAAGGTGCTTGGATTCGATACCACGCAAGTGCTTTGGGCATCGGTGACCGCGGCGATCGGCTGGTTGGCCTCAACTTTGCTGGGCGGCCACCTGGGCGACCGCATCGGACGCACTCGCACCTTCGTGATCGGCTACGTGATCCTTGCCTTGTGGGCAATTCCAATGTGGTTCGTCTTCGAGACACGCAGCCTGCCGATGTTCTTCGCTGGCCTGCTGGTGCTGTCACTCCCGCTGGGCCTGACCTACGGCCCACAGGCGGCGCTGTATGCCGAGATGTTCCCCGCCAAGGTGCGCTACTCCGGCGTGGCAGTCGGCTACGCGCTGGGCGCGGTGTTGGGAGGTGCGTTCGCCCCGATGATCGCCCAAGCGATCATGAACGCCACGGGCGCCGCGTGGCCGATCGGTGCGTACATCGTTGCGCTGTGCCTGATCTCGCTGACCGTGCTGCTCACCATGCGCGATCCGCAGGGAGTCGACCTGAACGAGTGAATCTAAGCGGGGGGTGATCCGCGCGCGCCGAACTCCCTGCTACCTGTTCATGAAGGCGGCGTCTCGAGCGCCGTGGCGATCGCCTCGTCGACGCGCTCGAGCCAGATCAACTCGAGGCGCTCGCGCACTTCCTTGGGAATGTCTTCGAAGTCACGCCGATTGCGCGCGGGCAGCATCACGCGCTTGATGCCCGCGGCGTCGGCGGCAATGATCTTTTCCTTGATGCCCCCCACCGG
Source organism: uncultured Ottowia sp. (assembly GCA_964527755.1). Taxonomy (GTDB): domain Bacteria; phylum Pseudomonadota; class Gammaproteobacteria; order Burkholderiales; family Burkholderiaceae_C; genus Ottowia. Next base: position 15,043 of record CAZGOL010000036.1, on the reverse strand, counting down.
CAGCACCAGCCCGCGCAGGCTGATCTCGCCGGTCATCGCCGTGTCGCTGCGCACCGTGCGATTGGTCAGCAGCGACACCAGCGCGGTGAACATCGCCACGCCTGCACTCGGCCCGTCCTTGGGCGTGGCACCGGCCGGCACGTGCACGTGGATGTCGATGCGAGCGAGATGCTTTTCGTCGATGTCGAACTCGGCCGCACGGTGCTTGACGATCGACAACGCCGCCTGCGCGCTTTCACGCATCACTTCGCCCAGCTGGCCCGTCAGAATCAGCGACCCTTTGCCGGCAAAGCTGGTTGCCTCGATGAAGAGAATGTCGCCACCCACCGGGGTCCACGCCAGTCCCGTCGCCACGCCTGGCGTGCTGGTGCGCATGGCCACGTCATTCTCGAACCGCGGCTGGCCCAGGATCTCCGCGAGATCGTCCTCGCCGACGTGCAACTGGCCCGCTTCGCCTTCCGCGACGCGCACCGCGACATGGCGCAACGTGCGTCCAATTTCACGCTCCAGGCTGCGCACCCCGGCTTCGCGCGTGTAGTCACGAATGATCCGTCGCAGCACGGCGTCATCCACTGCGAGCGCCTCGGAAGTCAGGCCGTTGGCCTCCAACTGGCGACGCACCAGGTAGCGGCGCGCGATCTCGAACTTTTCATTCTCGGTGTAGCCCGCGAGCTGGATGATTTCCATGCGGTCGCGCAGGGGACCTGGAATGGTGTCCAGCATGTTGGCCGTCGTGATGAAAACCACCCGACTCAGGTCGAAGGCGACGCCGAGGTAGTTGTCGCGAAATGCCACGTTCTGCTCGGGGTCGAGCACTTCCAGCATGGCAGCCGAGGGATCTCCCTGGATACCGCGGCCCATCTTGTCGATCTCGTCGAGCATCATCACGCAGTCGCGCGCCTTGGCCTTGCGGATTGCCTGAATGATGTTGCCCGGCATGGCGCCGATGTAGGTGCGCCGGTGGCCGCGAATCTCAGCCTCGTCGTGCACGCCGCCCAGGCTCACGTGCGCGAACGGCCGTCCCATGGCCCGGGCGATGGATTGACCCAGCGAGGTCTTGCCGACTCCAGGCGGACCGACGAAGCAGAGGATCGGTGACTTGCCGTACGGTGCCAGCTTGCGCACCGCCAGAAACTCCACGATGCGTTGCTTGATCTTGTCCAGACCGAAGTGGTCTTCGTCCAGGACTTCGCGCGCGCGCCCGATGTCGATGTCGCGCCCGACGGGTTCGGCCCACGGCAATTCGATCAACCAGTCGAGGTAGGTGCGCACCATGCCCGCTTCGGCCGCGCCCTCGGGCATGCGCTCGTAGCGACGCAATTCCTTGCGCGCGATTTCGTTCACCTCGTCCGGCAGCTTGGCCGCATCGAGTTGCTTCGTGAGTTCGGCAACTTCGGCCGACTTGCCATCTCCTTCGCCGAGTTCGCGCTGAATCGACGCCATCTGCTCACGCAAGATGGCTTCGCGTTGGCGTTCGTCGAATGTGGCCTTCGTGCGCTTGCCGATTTCCTGCGACAGGCGCATCACCTCGATGCGCTTGGCAAGCAGGGCCGACACCTTGTCGACGCGCACGCCCGGGTCGATCGCCTCCAGCAACTCCTGCCGATCGGCCCGTTCGAGATCGAGATAGGCCGCCACCAGATCGGCCAGCGCGCCCGGGGCCGCCGTGTTCTGCACGGCCGCAACCAGCGGAGGCGGAACCTGCGGCAACAACTGCAGTGCTTCCAGAGCCTGTTGTCGCAGGTGCAGCGTGCGCGCCTCGATTTCGGTGCCGTGCGGCTCCGCTTCTTCGATTGGTTCGATTCGCGCGATCAACAACGGCTGCTCGCTCACGAAGTCGATCACCCGAAAGCGTTGCTGCCCCTGGACCACCAGATGATGCCCGCCATCTGGCAAGCTCACGTAACGCAGGATGTTTGCGATCGTGCCGATGCGGTAGAGATCGATCGCAGCCGGCTCGGGCTTGTCGGGGTCGCGCTGCATCAGGATGCCGATCGGACGCTCTTCGCGCAACGCCTGCTGGGCCGCCATCACCGACGAATCGCGCCCGACGACGATCGGAAACACGGTCCCCGGGAAGAGCACGGTGTCCGGCATCGCGACGATCGGCAGCTCGTCCGGCGCACCTCCCGTACCGGCCGACGTCGCGGCACCGGTCGAGGGGCCCGCGCCGACACCAGAGGCCCGCGAGCCGGTCTCCTCAGGAGGCCTGCCGTTCATGGCACCTTCCGCAACCGGATCAGCAGGCAACCCCGCTCGCTCGACACGTTGGCCGCCGCGTAACGGCCGGCCGGCAACGGAATGCGCCTCTCGAACCGGCCCTGGGGCAGTTCAAGACGGTGGATGACGGCAGTGGCCAGCTCGCGCGGCAGCAGTCGATGTCCGCTGACGACCAACGCGGTGTCCTCGATCAGCGCCTTGACGTCGTGTGCATCGACGCCCGGCAGCGCCACGTAGATGAGCAGTTCCTGTCCGGTTTCGAGGACGTCCACCGGCGGCTCCCAGGTCGGCATGCGCGCATGCCGCGGAGGAAAGAACTGCCGATGCATGCGCTCCATGTGGTCCAGCGCGGCAAGCGCGTCCGACCACATCCACTCGTGGGAATCGTCGCGGCGTTTCATGGTATTGAACGGGTACCAACCGATTGGTGCATTGTGCTCCCGAACGCCATCGGGCGTACGGTGTCGACGGAGGTGTTCGCCTCAAAGAAAGCGATCGAGCAACTTGCGGCTGCCCCGATCCATCGCGGCGAGATCGCGGATGAGGTATTGAACGCCGTGTTCGTCGTTCACGATCAACAGATCGGGGCCGAGGCGGCGGATGTGCTCCTCGCCCTTGAGCACCAGCCGCGTGTTGCCGCGATCGGTTTCCACGTCCCAGACGCTGGGCGTGGCGAAGCTGCTGACCGATTTCAGTCGCTTGAGCACCGGCATGAACTCGCGCTGTGCCAGAGCCTGCTGGATCAGCGCACGTTCTTCCGGCGCGCAATCGGCCAGCCGATCGATCCACATCAGTTCCCGACCGTCCGCATCGAGCAGGCTGATGCCCTCCTCGGGTGCGGCGATGGGGAACGCACGCACGGCGACCGCGCCGACGTGTTCGACACCGTCACCGTCGGTCAGTACCAGCCGATCGAACACATCACGATGCAATCGAAAGCGCGAGTCGCCCATCACAAACCTTCCAACCGTCCGTGAACCGCCTCGGGCACCGCCTCGAGTGCCGTCAGTTCCAGCATCCGCTCGCGCTCGACCTTTTCTTGTCGGGCTTGCGCTTCATACAGGCGCCAGTAGGCCCCGCGTCGGGCGATCAGGGCCTCGTGCGTGCCTTCCTCGACTTTCACGCCCTTGTCCAGCACCACCAGCCGATCGGCCTTGCGCAACGTGGAGAGGCGGTGCGCGATGGCAATGGTGGTGCGACCGCGCACGAGGTTGTCGAGTGCCTTCTGGATTTCTCGTTCGGTCTCGGTATCGACGGAAGCCGTCGCTTCGTCGAGAATCAGGATGCGCGGATCGATCAGCAGGGCCCGGGCGATGCTGATGCGCTGGCGCTCCCCACCGGACAACCCCTGGCCACGTTCGCCCACCAGCGAGTCGTAGCCTTGCGGCAACCGCAGGATGAACTCGTGGGCATGGGCGGCGCGGGCGGCCGCCACGATCTCTTCACGCGTCGCCTCGGGTTTGCCATAGGCGATGTTTTCGGCAATGGTGCCGAAAAAGAGGAACGGCTCCTGAAGCACCAGACCGATGTGGCGGCGGTAGTCGGCCAGCGCGACCTGTCGGATGTCAACGTCGTCGATCGTGATGCGTCCTTCAGCCACGTCGTAGAAGCGGCACATCAGGTTGACCAGCGTGCTCTTGCCTGAACCGCTGTGCCCGACCAGCCCGATCATTTCCCCCGGGTCGATGTGCAGGTTCAACTGGCGAATGGTGCTGCGGTTGCCATATCGAAAACTCACGTCCTCCAGCACGATGCGGCCTCGCACTTCAGGCAGGTAAACGAGGTTGACTGCTTCGGGCACGCTGGAGACGTGGTCAAGGATCTCGAAGATGCGCTTGGTGCCCGAAGCCGCTTTCTGCGTGACCGAAACGATGCGGCTCATCGAATCCAGCCGAGTGTAGAAGCGCCCGATGTAGGCGAGAAACGCCGTGAGCACACCAACCGTGATCTGGTGTCGACTCACCAGCCAGATGCCGAATGCCCACACCACCAGCAGGCCGATTTCGGTCAGCAGGGTCACGGTGGGCGAGAACAGCGACCACAGACGGTTGAGCCGGTCGTTGACCGCCAGGTTGTGGCGGTTGGCCTCGCGAAAACGCCCAGCCTCGCGGTCTTCCTGCGCAAAGGCCTTGACCACCCGGATGCCCGGAATCGTGTCGGACAGCACGTTGGTGACCTCCGCCCAGACCCGGTCGATCTTCTCGAAGCCGGTGCGCAGCCGGTCGCGCACCTGGTGGATCATCCAGGCAATGAAGGGCAGGGGCACCAGAGTCACCAGTGCCAGTTTGGGATCAATGGACAACAGAATGACCGAGGTCATGACGATCATGAGGACATCGGACGCGAAATCCAGCAGGTGAAGCGACAAGAAGACGTTGATCCGATCGGTTTCCGAGCCGATGCGGGCCATCAGGTCGCCCGTGCGGCGCCCGCCGAAATATTCCAGCGACAGCTTCAGCAGATGTTCGTAAGTGGTTGTGCGCAAATCCGCCCCGATACGCTCGGATGCCAGCGCCAGAATGTAGGTCTTGGCCCATCCCAGAACCCATGCCAGCAAGGCCGAGCCGAGCAAGCCGCCAAGCAGCAGCGCGACATAAGCCGTGTCGATGTCCTGGCCGTTCTGAAACGGAATCAGCACCTCGTCCATGAGCGGCATGGTCAGGTACGGCGGGACCAGGGTGGCGGCGGTGCCGGCCAGCGTCAGCAGGAATCCGGCCAGCAGCCGCCAGCGGTACGGGTGCGCAAAGCGCCACAACCGAAGCAGTGTCCAGGTAGAAGGGGGACGCTCTTCCTCGGTGTCGTCTTCCGCCTCCTCGTCACCAAAGCGAGAAGTGGCTTCGTCCGCCCTCACGACAGCGGTGCCTGACACGCCATCGCCGGTCGCGCCCTCCAGGAGCCACTGTTCGAACTGACCGAGCAGGCGCAGCGCCATCGGGTTATGACCCAAGGTGTAACGCCAGCGAGCCAGCAGGCCCGTGGCATTGCACAACTCCAGACTGCCGACACCAGCGTGGTCATGGTGCACAAGGCTCATGTCCGGCTCCAGATCCCAGCTCCGCCAAGCCGTTTCATCCGGAAACTTGCTGATAAACCGTTGATTTGTAAACAGTACCTGCCCGTGACCAAACTGCAGGTTTGCGTCCAAGTCAACTTCCAGCAGGGCCCGAACGTTCTCTGAAGGTCGCAGCGGTGCACCGACCCGATCGAGCTCGGAGGCGAGATCGGCAGCCGGACTGGGCACCGGGGTGGTTGGACGGGTCATGGACTGGAAAACCGCTCGCCTGCGCCAGGCAAGCCAGACACTCTGGCACAAAGGTTCAACGAAAGCGAGCGCACTCCATCATGAGGCGAATCGACCCAGGCGAGTCTGGCTCGTCCAGCGGCGGCGGATTGTATCGCCGCCCCCTTGAAGTCCACGCGGACGCCGCCAAAGCCAGTGCGGGCGCAACTCGACGCACGTTTGCGGACATCGTGATCCGACGCATGACGTACCTGGGGGGCCCCAACATCTGGACCTACCGACCGGTGATCGAGGCGATCGTCGACATCGGCGAGCTGGAAGATTTCCCGTCCAACACCTTGCCCGGCTTCTTCGAGCGGCTCACCGCCTGGCTGCCAGGCCTGATCGAGCACCGGTGCAGTGTTGGCCGCCGTGGCGGTTTCTTGATGCGGCTGCGCGACGGAACCTGGCCGGGGCACATCCTGGAGCATGTCGCGCTCGAACTGCAAACCCAGGCCGGCATGAAGACCGGTTTCGGCAAGGCGCGCATGACGCACGAACGCGGCGTCTACAAGGTGGTGATCCGCACCCGCGAGGAGAGCATCGGCAAGCTGGCCATTCAAGCGGCACGCGATCTGGTGATGGCGGCGATCAACGATCGTCCTTATGACGTGCGGACCACCATCGCGCAGCTCACCGACCTGGTGGATCGCCGTTGCCTGGGGCCCAGCACCGCCTGCATCGTCGATGCGGCGAGCGAGCGCGGCATCCCGTTCATCCGTCTGAACGAGGGCAACTTGGTGCAACTGGGTCACGGCATCGCCCAGCATCGCATCTGGACCGCGGAAACCGACCGCACGAGCGCGATCGCCGAGGGTATTTCGCGCGACAAGGACCTCACCAAGCAACTGCTGGCGGCCGCCGGCGTGCCGATCCCCGAAGGTCGTACCGTGGACAGCGCCGAGGACGCGTGGGACGCCGCCCAGGACATCGGTCTGCCGGTCGTGGTGAAGCCTTCGGACGCCAACCATGCGCGCGGGGTGTCGCTCAACCTGGGCACGCGCGACGAAGTGATGCGCGCCTTCGCGACCGCCGAGCAGGAAGGCTCGGAAGTCATGGTGGAACGCTTCATCACCGGCCAGGAACATCGTCTGCTGGTGGTGGGCGGCAAGGTGGTGGCGGCGACTCGCGGGGAGATCATCCGTGTCCATGGCGACGGCCGTTCGACGATCGGCCAGCTGATCGACACCCACATCAATACCGATCCTCGCCGCGGCGCCGAAGAACATCTGCCGCTGGAAACCCTGCGCCACGATGATCCGGTGCTCCTGTTGTTGCTGCGCAACCAGGGCCTGGCGATCGACACGGTCCTGGCGCGTGGGCAATCTGCCGAAGTGCAGCGCACCGGCAACATGTCGATCGACGTCACCGGTCAGGTGCACCCGGACGTGGCCGAGCAGGTTGCGCTGGCCAGCCGCGTCGTCGGCCTGGACATCGCCGGGATCGATCTGGTGGCGCGCGACATCGGGCAACCCCTGAGCGCGCAGGGTGGCGCGATCGTCGAGGTCAACGCCGGCCCCGGCCTGTTGATGCACCTCAAGCCGGCGGTGGGCCGCGCGCAGCCGGTCGGCGAGGCGATCGCCAATCACCTGTTCCCCGCTGGCAGCACCGGTCGCGTGCCGATCGTCGGTCTGGTTGGCGACGGCCAAAGCTCGCTGGCCGCTCGGCTGGTGGCCGCCCTGCTGCAACTGCATGGCTGGCAGACGGGGCTCGCCTGCCGGGACGGCCTGTTTCTGGGCCGTCGGCAGCTCTCGGCGCACGGGGCGGTGGGTTTCGAGGCCGGCGAGTGTCTGTTGATCAATCGCACCGTGCAGGCCGTCATCCTCGAGACGACGCCTCGGCACATCCTGAGCGAGGGACTGCCCTACGACCGCTGCCAGGTCGGCATCGTGCTGTCGATGCCCGGCGCGCAAGGGCTGAACGACCTGTACGTCACCGAAGACGAACAACTCCCGGGCATCGTGCGCACCCAGATCGACTTGGTGCTGCCGAATGGCACGGCCGTCCTGAGTGCCGACGTGCCCGAAGTCGCGGCATTGGCGCGGTACTGCGATGGCGAAATCGTCCTGGTGAGCACCGACCCGGCCAACGAGGCCCTCGCAGCGCACCGTGCCAACCGAGGGCGTGCGGTGCTGGCCCGCGACGCCGAAATCGTCCTGGTTGAAGGTCACCGGGAAACGCCGTTGGTGAATCTGTCAGCGCTGGTCTCGGCCGTGTTCTCGGCCGACGGTCCACAGGACGCGCGCCCCCACGTCCTGGCGGCGGTTGCGGCGGCCTGGGTGCTGGGGGTGACACCAGAGCTCATGCGTGCCGGTTTGTTGCACTTCGACGAACCGCGTGACAGCCAAGCTGTCCACTGAATCACCCGTTCATCCGTTTCATCCGTCAGATCATCAACCGATCGGAATTTTCCATGGAAGTCACCCGCGTGCGCGCCTTGCGCGGCCCCAACTTGTGGAGTCGCCACACCGCCATCGAGGCCATCGTCACCTGTGACGAATCTGAACGCGACCTTCGCCTGCACCCTGAGTTCGAGCAGCGGTTGCGCGAGTTGTTTCCCTCCGTGGGCGCCTTGCACGCCCATATCCCCGACGTGCCGATCTCCATGGCGCATGCGCTGGAGTTGAGCGCGCTGGCGTTGCAGGCCGAGGCGGGTTGTCCGGTCACGTTCAGCCGCACGACGCCCACCGAGGTGGCTGGCACCTTCCAGGTGGCCGTGCAGTACTCCGAGGAAGCCGTGGGTCGGGCCGCGCTGGTCGCGGCCGCACAACTCTGTCGTGCCGCGGCCGCTGGCGGCAGCTTCGACATCGCCGCGACACTGCTCGAATTGCATGAGCTGGACGAAGACGAACGCCTGGGTCCGTCCACCGGAGCCATCGTCAACGCCGCCCTCGCCCGCGGCATTCCCATTCGGCGACTGACGCGCGGCAGCCTCGTTCAGCTGGGCTGGGGTTCGCGTCAGCGACGCATCCAGGCGGCCGAAGTGGACGGCACCAGCGCCATCGCGGAAGCGATCGCGCAGGACAAGGATCTGGCCAAATTGCTGCTGCACTCGGCAGGCGTCCCCGTCCCGCGTGGACGCCCCGTGGCCGATGTCGAGGACGCGTGGACCGCGGCGCAGGACATCGGGCTGCCGGTGGTGGTCAAGCCGCAGGACGGAAATCAGGGCAAGGGCGTGACGGTCGGTATCACCGAGCGCGCGCACCTCGAAGTCGCCTACGCCGCCGCCGCCGAGTGGGGGCCGGTGATGGTCGAGAAATACCTGCCTGGACACGATTTCCGCCTGCTGGTGGTGGGCGACAAACTGGTTGCCGCGGCGCGTCGTGATCCGCCGCTGGTGATCGGCGATGGAGAACACACCGTGCGCGAGCTGGTCGCCGAGGTCAACCGTGACCCTCGCCGAGGCGAAGGCCACGGCACATCGCTCACCAAAATCCGCTTCGACGCCATCGCCGAAGCCCGACTAGCCGCGCAGGATCTGACGCCCGACTCCATCCCGGTCAAGGGGCAGCGCGTCGTGTTGCGCAACAACGCCAACCTGTCCACCGGCGGCACCGCGACCGACGTGACCGACAGCGTGCACGCCGAAGTCGCGGCGCGCGCCGTCGCCGCCGCGCAAATGGTGGGTCTGGACATCTGCGGCGTGGACGTGGTGTGCGAGAGCGTCATCAAGCCGCTCGAGCAACAAAGCGGCGGGATCGTCGAGGTCAACGCCGCGCCGGGCCTGCGCATGCACATCAACCCATCGTTCGGCACCGGCCGCGACGTGGGCAAGGCGGTGATCGATCACATGTTCCCGGATGGCGGAACGGGGCGCGTGCCGGTGATCGCCGTGACCGGAACCAACGGCAAGACCACCACCGTGCGCCTGGCTGCCCACTTGCTGCGCACCAGCGGCCTGCGTGTCGGCATGACGAACACCGACGGCGTGTACGTCAATGGCCGCCAGATCGACTCGGGCGACTGCTCCGGTCCGCGCAGCGCGCGCAACGTGCTTGCACACCCGGACGTCGATGCCGCGGTTCTGGAAACCGCCAGGGGCGGGCTGCTGCGCGAGGGCTTGGCGTTCGACCAGTGCGACGTGGCCGTGGTCACGAACATCGGCGCGGGCGATCATCTGGGGTTGAACTACATCACCACGCTGGAAGACTTGAAGGTGCTCAAGCGCGTGATCGTGCTCAACGTCGCGCCCACCGGCATGGCGGTGTTGAACGCCACCGATCCGGCGGTCGTGTCGATGGCGCCGCACTGCCCGGGCAGTGTCACGTTTTTCGCGCACGACCCGCACCACCCGGTGCTCGCCACGCATCGCGCTCAAGGCAAGCGCGTGGTGTTCGTCGAGCGCGGCGACATCGTGTGCTGCGAAGGCAGCTTCGAGAAGCGCATGCCGCTGGCGCGCATTCCGCTCACGCGCAAGGGGCAGATCGGCTTTCAGGTCGACAACGTCATGGCATCGGTCGGTGCCGCGTGGGCCATCGACCTGCCATGGGAAGCCATCCAGAAAGGACTGGCCAGCTTCGTGAGCGACCTGCAAGGCGTGCCTGGTCGCTTCAATGTGTTCGACTACCGCGGCGCGACGGTGATCGCCGATTACGGTCACAACCCCGATGCCATCGCCGCTCTGGTGGCCGGCGTGGAGAACATGCCGGCCAAGCGACGCTCGGTGGTGATCAGCGGCGCCGGTGACCGGCGCGACGAGGACATTCGCAATCAGACACGAATCCTCGGCACCGCGTTCGACGACGTCATCCTCTACCAGGATGCGTGCCAGCGCGGTCGGGCCGATGGCGAGGTACTGGGCCTGTTGCGTCAAGGACTCGAAGGAGCCACGCGCACACGGCAAGTGCAGGAGATCCATGGCGAATTCATCGCCATCGATCACGCCATGGATCGGCTACAGGCTGGCGATCTGTGCCTGATCCTGATCGATCAGGTCGACGAGGCATTGACCCACATCCAACGCCGCGTGAGCGCGTCGGCGCGACCCGCGGGCGACGCTACGGCCCGCGTGCGCCGTCCGCGTCCTGCCGCCCAGCGCCGCAAGAGCAGCCGGCCCGTGACGCCGGCGCCACTGGCGTTGCGCGCGGTTTGAGCGGCTGACCAGCCCCGCGTTCTGCCCAGGGCGTGGTGAGGGGGCCTAAGCGGCCAGTCCCGCAATTCGCCGCCGCGCCGTCTCGTATTCGCGACGCAACCGCTCGACGAGCTTGCTGGTCGACTCGATCGAGTGGATCGAACCAATGCCCTGGCCGCATCCCCAGATGTCCTTCCAGGCTTTGGCGGCCACCGAACTGCCGAAGTCCATCTTGCTCGGATCGCCTTCGGGCAACCGGTCGGGATCCATGCCGAAGTTGCGGATACTGCCCTTGAGGTAGTTGCCGTGTACGCCGGTGAAGTAACTGCTGTAGACGATGTCGTCGGAGTCGCTCTCGCAGATCATCTGCTTGTAGTCATCGAGCGCACGCGCTTCCTCGGTGGCGATGAAGGCCGATCCGATGTAGGCAAAGTCGGCGCCCATCGCCTGCGCGGCCAGGATGGCGTCGCCGGAGGCGATCGCGCCGGACAGCGCAAGCGGGCCGTGGAACCACGTCCGCAATTCCTGCACCATCGCAAACGGACTCTTGGTGCTGGCGTGTCCGCCGGCGCCCGCCGCCACCGCAATCAGGCCATCGGCGCCCTTCTCGATCGCCTTGTGCGCGAAGCGGTTGTTGATGACGTCGTGCAGCACGACGCCGCCCCAGCCCTGGACAGCCCGATTGACGTCCTCGCGCGCGCCCAGGCTGGTGATGACGATCGGGACCTTGTACTTGGCGCAGACGGCCATGTCGTGCTCGAGCCGGTCGTTGCTCTTGTGCACGATCTGGTTGATCGCAAACGGCGCGGCCAGTCGCTCCGGGTTTGCCCGATCCCAGGCGGCGAGCGCCTCGGTGATCTCGTGCAACCATTCATCGAGTTGCTCAGCCGGTCTGGCATTGAGCGCCGGCATCGAGCCAATCACCCCCGCCGTGCACTGCGCGATCACCAGTTTCGGGTTGCTGATGATGAACAGCGGCGAGCCGATGACCGGGAACTTCTGGTTGCGCAGAATCGGAGGCAAGTGCGACATGGAAGCAAGTTATCGAATCAAATCTGGCCCCACGGCTTTCCAGTAAAGCCATGGCAGCTATGAAATCAAAAGCAAAAGACGCTCAGAATGCTTCCAGCGGCAGCGCGGTGACGCTCCTGGCACCGCCGACGATCGCATCGCGCACGCCGGGCGCGCGCGTGAGGATGTGCTCGGCATAAAACCGCGCAGTCGCGATCTTGGCCTGCATGAAGGCCGTGTCCTTGCCCGCTGCCAGCTGGGTCTTGGCCACCAGCAGCGCGCGCCCGAGTTGCCAGCCGGCCACCAGGTTGCCGGCCAGCAGCAGATAGGGCACGCTGCCGGCGTAAGCGGCGTTGGGCTCGGCCTTGGCCTGCCCCACCATGAAATCGACCGCCTCCACAAACGCGTGGCGCGCCTGCCGCAGGTGGGTGGCAACGCTCTGCGCATCGGCGTCGCCCGCCGCCAGTTCGCGCTCGGTGGCCTCGATCTGCGCCGCGATCGCCTTGGCGGTCTGGCCGCCGTCGCGCGTGGTCTTGCGGCCCACCAGGTCGTTGGCCTGGATGGCGGTGGTGCCTTCGTAGATGGTCAGGATCTTGGCGTCACGGTAATGCTGCGCGGCGCCGGTTTCCTCGATGTAGCCCATGCCACCGTGCACCTGCACGCCCAGATTGGTGGCCTCCAGGCTCATCTCGGTGCTGTAGCCCTTGACCAGCGGCACCATGAATTCGTAGAAGGTCTGGTTCTGCTGGCGCACCTGGGCGTCCGGGTGATGATGCGCGGCGTCGTAGGTGGCGGCGGCCGTGCTGGCCATGGCGCGACAGCCTTCGGTCAGGGCGCGCATGGTCATCAGCATGCGGCGCACGTCGGGGTGGTGAATGATGGTGGCCGCGCCCTTGATACTGCCGTCCACCGGGCGGCTTTGCACGCGCTCCTTGGCGTATTGCACGGCCTTTTGATAGGCGCGATCGGCAATGGCGATGCCCTGCACGCCCACCGCGTAGCGCGCGGCGTTCATCATGATGAACATGTATTCGAGGCCGCGGTTCTCCTCGCCCACGAGGTAGCCCACCGCCCCACCGTGGTCGCCATACTGCAGCACGGCCGTGGGGCTGGCCTTGATGCCCATCTTGTGCTCGATGCTGACGCAGTACACGTCGTTGCGATCGCCCAGGCTGCCATCGGGCTTGACCATGAATTTTGGCACCACGAACAGGCTGATGCCCTTGACCCCCTCGGGTGCGCCCTGCACCCGCGCCAGCACCAGGTGCACGATGTTCTCGGCCATGTCGTGCTCGCCGTAGGTGATGAAGATCTTGGTGCCGAACAGCTTGTACGTGCCGTCCGCCTGCGGCTCGGCGCGCGTGCGCACGGCCGCCAGGTCGCTGCCGGCCTGGGGCTCGGTCAGGTTCATGGTGCCGGTCCACTGGCCGCTGATGAGCTTTTCCAGGTAGGTGGCCTTGAGCTGATCGTTGCCCGCCGTCAGCAAAGCCTCGATCGCTCCGTCGGTGAGCAGCGGACACAGCGCAAACGAGAGGCTGGCCGCGTTCAGGATTTCGGTGCAAGCCGCGCCGATGGTCTTGGGCAGGCCCTGGCCGCCGAATTCGACGGGGTGCTGCAGGCCCTGCCAGCCGCCCTCGGTGTATTGCTGGTAGGCCTCCTTGAAGCCCTTGCTGGTTGTCACGCTGGTGCCCGCGTGGCTGGAAGGCGCCTTGTCGGCCTCGAAGTTGAGCGGCGCCACCACCTGTTCGTTGAAGCGCGCGCATTCTTCCAGCACGGCCTGCGCCGTCTCCAGGCCCGCTTCCTCGAAGCCCGGCAACTGCGCCACCTGGCCGATGCGCGCCAGGTGCTCGATGTTGAACAGCATGTCCTTGACGGGGGCCTGGTAGCTCATGGTGGGGCTCGCTCGAAGTTACTCGGTGGTGTGATAGAGGGGGTACAGGTCGGCCTCTTCGCGGCGGATGCGGTCACCCAGCAGCAGGCCGATCTCGCGCAGAGACTCGTTCACGGTGTGGAAGTCGATCGCGTCGTCGGGCGTCTTTTCGTAGCTGTCGATGAACTGCAGCGCAGCCTCGCCGATGCCGGTCATTTCGGTCTTGTAGTGGGTGACCCGCTGGTAGACGGAGATGTCGCCCTTGTCCTTGTAGTACTGGCGCAGGTAGGTGTAGACCTTGTACGCCTCCTTGACCACGTGCGGAATCAGCAGCGACCTGAAATCGGCAAGCGCCCGCCTGAACTCCGCCGCATCTTCGGTCTCGCCGCTTTTCTTGAGCCTTCCGAACACTTCCAGCAGCAGCCGGTGCTCCCCCTTGAGCTCGTTCATCAGGGTCGAATAATGCCCAATCACGCCCGTGTCTCCTCCAGAACCGAATCCATCCCGTGCCTCCATGGCAATCGGGCCCGCCGCCCGGGCCCGACCATTGGATGCTCACAGGGCCTTGATCAGTTCCGGGACAGCCGTGAACAAATCCGCAACCAGCCCGTAATCGGCGACGCTGAAGATGGGCGCTTCCTCATCCTTGTTGATCGCCACGATCACCTTGCTGTCCTTCATGCCTGCCAGATGCTGGATGGCGCCCGAGATGCCGCAGGCGATGTACAACTGGGGCGCGACAATCTTGCCAGTCTGGCCGACTTGCAGGTCGTTGGGCGCGTAGCCAGCGTCCACCGCGGCACGGCTGGCGCCGATGGCGGCGCCCAGCTTGTCGGCCAGCGGGGTCATGACCTCGTTGAACTTCTCGGCGCTGCCCAGGGCGCGTCCGCCCGAGACGATGATTTTGGCCGCCGTCAGCTCGGGCCGGTCGCTTTTGGCCAGCTCGGCGCCGACGAAGCTGCTCTTGCTGCTGGCAGCCACGGCCGCCACGTTCTCAACCGCGGCGCTGCCGCCCGCGGCAGGCGCCGCATCGAAACCGGTGGAGCGCACGGTGATGACCTTGGTGGCATCTTGCGATTGGACGGTGGCAATGGCGTTGCCGGCGTAGATGGGGCGCTCGAACGTATCGGGCGCATCCACCTTGGTGATGTCGCTGATCTGCGCCACATCCAGCTTGGCGGCCACGCGCGGGGCCACGTTCTTGCCGCTGGCGGTGGCCGGGAACAGGATGTGGCTGTAATCCTTGGCCAGCGCCAGCACCTGGGCGGCGACGTTTTCGGCCAGGCCGTGGGCCAGGCCGTCGGCGTCGGCGTGCAGCACCTTGGCCACGCCGGCGATCTGCGCGGCGGCCTGGGCGGCGGCGGCGGCGTTGTGGCCGGCCACCAGCACGTGCACGTCGCCGCCGCAGGCCTTGGCTGCGGTGACGGTGTTGAGGGTGGCGCCCTTGATGGAGGCGTTGTCGTGTTCGGCGATGACGAGTGCGGTCATGTTTCTTCTACCCTCTTGATCAGATCACTTTGGCTTCGTTGCGCAGCTTGTCCACCAGGGTGGCCACGTCGGGCACCTTGATGCCGGCGCCGCGCTTGGGCGG
>CAZGOL010000035.1:12445-19821 GCA_964527755.1 uncultured Ottowia sp. | reverse complement strand
ACTGGTCGGGGTACATGGTCTCGCTGGTGTTGCCGTCGGCGGCGACTTGCCAGCCTGACAGATACACGGCCTCCAGGCCAGCCTTCGCCTGCTGCATGGCCTGGCCGGCGGTGATGGCGCCGAAGGCGTTGACGTAGCCCTTCTTCGCTTCGCCGTTGATCTGGCCCCAGAGTTTTTCGGCGCCCCGGCGCGCCAGCGTGTGCTCGACCGGCAGGCTGCCGCGCAGGCGCACCACGTCGGCGGCGCCATAGCCACGCTTGATGCCTTTCCAGCGCGGGTTGTTCGCCCAGTCTTTCTCGAGGGCGGCAATCTGCTGCTCGCGGCTGAGTTGCTCGTTGGTGTTCGGCATGAAAAAACTCCAGTGATGACGTTGACGAAAAGGTGCTCCAGCGGTGCGGCAAGAGATCGATATCCAAACCCGGGGACCGCTGTTCTGTAGATGAATGATAACTCTTGTATAAGACCAAGAACCATTCTTGTGTCTTATATAAGATAAAATTTATTTCGTTGAATTTCAATACGTTATGTAATTCATTTCATGATCAGGAATTTGACTTCTCATATTGAGAAATATTGTGGCAGTGCAGCATTCTATTTTCTTCCAGGGCTTGACCAGACGCGGCGCATCCGGATCAAGCGCTGGCGCATCGGGGCTGCCCGCGCCCACGTCGCGAATCCGCCGCTGGTTGGTCCGCGCTGTGGATGGGCGGTATATTCCCCGCTCCGCTCCGCGCCTCGCCTACTCCCAGTTCCCGGTGTCGTCCCTCCCCCCCTTGCCACCCTTGGCGGCTTACGGCTGCCTGGCGCTCTCGATGAGCCTGGTCGGCAGCTACGTGGCGCTGAGCAAGCCGTTGGCTCTGGTGTTTCCGGTGTTGCTGCTCGCCTGGCTGCGCTTTGGCATCGGCGGCGTGGCGATGCTGCACTGGCTGCGCAAGCCGCCGAACGAACCACCACTCACGCATCGCCTGAAGCTGCTGGTCTTCCTGGAGTCGTTTCTCGGCAACTTCCTGTTCACGGTGTTCATGATCACCGGAGTCAAGCTGACGACCGCGGTTTCCGCCAGCGTCATCATGGCGGCCATCCCGGCCGCGGTGGCCCTGCTGTCCTGGTTGTTCCTGCGCGAGCGAACCGCCCCGCGCGTTTGGGTCGGGGTGGCATGCGCGGTGACCGGGATCGGCCTGCTGTCGCTGTCACGGACACCCTCAGGCGGCGGCTCCCCCGGACCGGCAGGGGGCGATGCATCCGACTGGGCTTGGCTGGGCGACCTGATGCTCATTGGCGCGGTGCTGTGCGAAGCCAGCTACTCGGTGATCGGCAAGGCACTGACCGGCGTTCTGGGCCCGCGTCGCATCTCGGCGCTGATCAATCTGTGGGGCTTCGCCCTGTCCACCCCGTTTGGCCTGTGGCTGGCCTGGGACTTCGACTTCGCCGCCGTCGGCGCTGGCACCTGGCTGCTTCTGGTGTTTTACGCACTGGCGGCCTGCATGTGGAGCGTGTGGCTGTGGATGACCGGCTTGCGCAGCGTGCCGGCGGCACAAGCGGGCGTGTTCACGGTGATGCTGCCGATCAGCGCGGCTGCCGTCGGCGTTCTGGCGCTGGGTGAGCCACTGGGTGGACAGCAACTGGTTGCCTTGGGGCTCGGACTGGTCGGCCTGCTGCTGGCCACCGTGCCATCGCGCGCCGCCCGGCGCGTTGGGCGCGCACGTGCGCCGCGCGGCTGACGCTCGATCCGTTTTCAGACCAGCTGGCGATCTGCGACCAGCATGCCGTCCTCATCAGCGTACAGCCAATCGCCCGGCCGCACCCGGACGCCCTGGATCTGGACCGTCTCTCCGGCCTCGCCGTGACCGCGCTTGGCCGTACGCAGGGGTACCAGCGCGAGCGCGCGGATCGGGATATCGGCGGCGCGCAGTTCGGCCGCATCTCGCACGCAACCGTCGATCACCATGCCAGCCCAACCGTTGCGGGCCGCCGACTGCGCCAGGTTGCCGCCGACGAGCGCGCGACGCATCGAACCGCCACCATCGATCACCAGCACCCGGCCTTCACCCGGGCTGGCGACGGCTTCGCGAATGCGCGAGTTGTCCTCGAGCGCGCGCACGGTCTGCACCGGCCCGCAGAACGCACGCGGCACGCCGAAGTCGCGAAACACCGGTGGCACGATGCGCAAGTCCACGGAATCACCGTCCTCGTGGGCGTCGCACAGATCGCAAGTCGAAAAACAAGCAGGAAGGGCCATGGCTCGCAGGAAAAGATGAGTGAAAAGCCGGTTGCGCGAGTTCGCGCACCGCCAAGGATAGCCAGAACGGGCCCGGGGTGGCAAAAAAAAGCAACACCAAAGCGCGCGGACACGCAGTTTCCTCTTGGAAACGTGCTCCCCATACAGTAGCATCGCGTTCAGCCAGGGAGATGCCGCCTCACCACATCTGCGCTGGCCCAGTCTCTCGCTCATTCACAAAGGGGAATCCGACCATGGCAACTGCAAAGAAAGCACCGGCGAAGAAGGCCGCACCCGCCAAGAAGGCTCCGGCCAAAAAAGCCGCGCCCGCCAAGAAAGCCGTCGCCAAGAAGGCGGCTCCGGCGAAAAAGGCGGCTCCAGCCAAAAAGCGCGCGGCCAACCCGGCCTTCATGAAGGCGATGACGCCCAGCCCCGCGCTGGCAGCGGTGATCGGCGCCAAGCCGATGCCCCGCACCGAGGTGACCAAGAAGATCTGGGAATACATCAAGCACCACAAGCTGCAGGACAGCGTGAACAAGCGCAACATCAACGCCGATGCCAAGCTGAAGGAAATCTTCAAGAAGGCGCAGGTGTCGATGTTCGAGATGACCAAGCTGGTCAACTCGCATCTGTCCTGATCGACTTGCGCGCCGCGGCGCAGCAAGAAACCGGCCCCAGCGGCCGGTTTTTTTCTGCGCGACGCGCACACCGTGGGCATCGGCCTGCACGCCGCCGACGCCCGATCTTTTCGGTCAGCCCGCGCTGCGATCGAGCGCCATCTGCCGAATCCGACCCAGCGTGGTCCGTGTGGTGATGACCTCCGCACTCAGCATCACCTCGATCAACGTACCCTGCTTGCGCGCCAGCGCGGCGACCAGCGCCGGCTCGAATTCATCGGTGCGCGTGACGCGAGCGCCCGCCCACCCATAGGCCCGCGCGAGCGCCACGAAATCCGGATTGTGCAAGTCGGATCCGCTTACGTGGGCCGGAAACTCGCGCTCCTGATGCATGCGGATGGTGCCGAAGATGCCGTTGTTGAGCAGCACGACAATGCTCTTGGCACCCTGCTGCGCGGCGGTGGCGAGTTCCTGCCCCGTCATCAGGAAGTCGCCGTCACCGGTGAACGTGACCACCGTGCGATCGGTGGCGATCGACGCCGCGATACCGGCCGGCACCCCGTAGCCCATGGCACCGTTGGTCGGTGCGAGCTGCGTCTTGTGCCCCTTGGCGATGCCGTGGTAGCGCCAGAAACGATGCATCCATGTCGCGAAATTGCCGGCACCATTGGCGATCACGGCATCGGCGGGCAAATGCTCGTGCAGCGTGGCCACGATGGCGGGCATGTCGATCGGCCCCGGCAACGATTGCCCCACGAGGTTGCCCAGATAGTCGGTGTGCGCGGCTTCGGTCCAGACCCTCCAAGAGGGCGTGGCATCCGGTGCCGCCAGCGCATCCAGCAGGTCGGCGGCTCCCGGCATCGTCGCGCACAACGCCAGATCGGCTTGATAGACGCGGCCCAGCTCCTCGGGATCGGGGTGGATGTGGATCAGCTTTTGTTTCGGGCGCGGCGCGTTGATCAAGGTATAGCCGTCCGTGGTCATCTCGCCCAGGCGCGGTCCAACGACCAGCAGCAGGTCGGCGCTGCGCACGCGCTCGGCCAGCTTCGGATTGATGGCGATACCGACATCGCCAGCGTACTGCGGATGGTGGTTGTCGAAGGTGTCCTGGAAACGGAACGCGTTGGCCACCGGCACCGACCAGCGCTCGGCGAAGCGCTGCAGGGCCTGCGCAGCCGCTGGTGTCCAACCCGGACCACCGGCCAGCACCAACGGACGCTCGGATTCCAGGAGCATTTTCCGCACGTTGGCCGCGTCCTGCGGCCCGAACCGATACTGCACTGGCGCCACTTGAGCCAGTGGCCGCACGTCGACCGGCTGCATCAGCATGTCCTCGGGCAGCACCAGCACCACCGGCCCGGGACGTCCGTGCTGGGCGGTGGCAAACGCACGCGCCACGTACTCCGGGATGCGCCTCGCATCATCGATGCGTTCCACGCGCTTGGCGAAACCAAGGGTTGAAGGGCCCAGAAACGCCTGGAAGTCCACTTCCTGGAACGCCTCGCGATCGCGCAGGTCGCTCGCCACGTCGCCAATGAACACCACCATCGGCGTCGAATCCTGAAACGCCGTGTGGATACCCACCGTGGCGTTGGTGGCGCCCGGCCCGCGGGTCACGAACAGCACGCCCGGCCGCCCCGTCAGCTTGCCTTCGGCCTCGGCCATGAAGGCGGCACCGCCTTCCTGGCGGCAGGTGATGAAACGGATGCGATCGCGGTGCGTGTGAAAGCCGTCGAGTGCCGCCAGATAGCTCTCGCCAGGCACTCCGTAGGCGCGTTGCACGCCCTGTTCAATGAGGCATTCGATCAGCAGGTGGCCCGCGATGCGCGGGGAGGCGGTGGCGTTCATGCGGCAATTGTGCCGCTTCGAAGTGCCGCCGCCCGGCACGCCGGGTTCTCCCCCGTTTGACAGATAAGTAACCAATCGGTTAATTTCACGCCATGGCGGCAGAAATGAACGAGGCGGACGGCAGAAGCCGGGATCCCGAACGCTCGCGCGCCGCCATCCTGAAGGCTGCGCGCGACGAGTTTGCCGCCTGCGGCCTGGCAGGCGCCCGCATCGACCGCATCGCGCAACGCGCGGAACTGAACAAGCGGCTCATCTACTACTACTTCAACAGCAAGGACGACTTGTTCCTGGCCGTGCTGGAAAGCGTCTACAGCGAAATCCGCTCCGCCGAACAGCACCTGCACCTGCTGGAAATGGATCCGCCCGACGCCGTGCGTCGCCTGATCGAATTCACCTGGGGTTACTTCTTCGAACACCCGGAATTCATCACCCTGCTGGCCAGCGCCAACCTGCATCAGGCACGCCATCTCAAGCGCTCGTCGAAGGTGCAGGAGATGAACTCCCCCGTCATCCAGACGCTCGGCGACGTGCTCGAACGCGGTCGCAAGAGCGGCGTGTTCCGCGGCGGAGTCGATCCGGTGCAGCTCTACATCTCGATCGCCGGCATCGCCTACTTCTACCTGTCGAACAAGCACACGCTGTCGGCGATCTTCGGGCGCGACCTGTTGAGCCCGAAGGCACGCGCTGAACGCCTGGGTCACATGTGCGACTTGATCCTAGGGTATGTCCTGAGGGACTGATTTTCTATGCCCGATTGACGGGCGCGACTCGCTTTCTATAATTCACTCAACAGTGAATTAACCACCGGAGACCGCCCATGCCCTGCACCGCGAAACTGGCGCGCCGCGCCTTGCTGATCACCCTCTTGGCCGCCAGCGCCGCCCCCGCGCTGGCACAGCAATGGAAGCCGACGCGCCCGATCAACCTGATCGTTCCGTGGGCCGCCGGTGGCTCGACCGACCAGGTGACGCGAATCACCGCTGCCGAGCTTGAAAAGATCCTCGGACAGACCATTGTCATCGTCAACCAGCCGGGCGCATCGGGCGCCATCGGCACACGCAGCGCGTGGACGGCCCCCAAGGACGGCTACACCTGGACGGCGGGCGCCGCGCAGGATTTGGGCACTTACCAGACTTTGGGCTCACTGGATGCGAGCGTCAAGGACTGGCACCTGTACCTGAACGTGGCCAACATCTCGGTGCTGGGGGTCAACCCGGATCGCCCCTGGAAAACCGCCAAGGCCTTGATCGACGACATGAAGGCGCGGCCCGGGCAGGTCAGCGTGGCCACGGCCGGCGTGACCTCGGCCGCGCACGCGGCGATGGATCGCATCGTCAAGGCCACCGGCATCAAGTACAAGGAAGTCACCTACGACGGTGGCAACCCCGCCGTGCTGGCGGCGGTGGCGGGCGAAACCGACATGACCACGCAACTGGCCGTCGAGCAGGCGGACATGATCCGCGGCAAGCGTCTGCGGCCTTTGGCCACGGTGGGCGACAAGCCCCTGGAACTCGAAGGTCATGGGGTGATCCCGCCGCTCTCGGAAGTGGTGCCGGGCCTCAGCGCGCCACCCAACTACTTCGGCATCTTCATCCCCAAGGGCGTGCCCGACGAAGTCATCAAGACGATGGACAAGATCTGGGCTGAAAAGATGCAAAGCGATGCCGCACTCAAGAAGTACGCCAACATGCGTGGCGCGATCTTCGACCCGCTGTATGGTGACGCCGCGCAGAAGGCGGTGTTCCCGGCGATCCAGCTCAACGCCTGGAACATCTTCGACAGCGGCAAGGCCAAGGTCTCGCCCGATACCGTCGGCATTCCGAAACCCTGAGCGTCCAGATGAGCGAGCCCGAGTTCCGAAGGTCAACCGAGCCGGTCGAGCCCGCGAGCACCGATGCGCCGGCATCGCCGCGCGCAGACCTGCACGATGCGATCGGCT
Source organism: uncultured Ottowia sp. (assembly GCA_964527755.1). GTDB lineage: Bacteria > Pseudomonadota > Gammaproteobacteria > Burkholderiales > Burkholderiaceae_C > Ottowia. The sequence continues at coordinate 13,199 of CAZGOL010000035.1, read as the reverse complement.
GGGTCGTGCTCGGACTGGCGGTCGTGGTCGCGTCGTTGCGCATGGATCGGCTGGCGAACCAGAACATCCACCCGCTGACGGCGCCGGGACTGGTGCCCGGGCTGCTCGGGTTGGGCATGATGATCGTCGGGACGATCATGGGGCTGCGCAGCTGGCGGCGCGGAGGGCATCGGCTGGCGGTCACGCCGCCGACAGTCGACCAGCGCCAGCGCCGCAAGCGCGTGCTGCTGGCAACCGTTCTGTGCTGCGGCTACAGCCTCGTGCTGATCGGTCACGGTTTGCCGTTCTGGCTCGCTTCCTCCACTTACGTGACCGGCTCGATTCTCCTGTTCGACCGGATCAGCCCCGATCCCGAGAAGCGTCGCATCGACGCCCGTGCGGCGGCCAAGGCGCTGTTGATCGGCGTGCTGTCGTCCGTCGTCGTGTGGCTGGTGTTCGAGCGGCTCTTCCTGGTGCGCCTGCCCTGACGCGGCGCGCAACTGCTTCTCTCTTTTCAAGACCGACTCATGTTGCAAGGATTGCAGGATCTGGGCGCGGCCTACATCAGCTTCATGGAGCCCATGACGCTGCTGTATGGCCTGGGGGGCGCGTTTGTCGGCCTGATCATGGGCATCCTGCCAGGCCTGTCGGCAACGCTGGCCATTGCCCTGCTGACGACGGTGACCATCAGCCTGAAGGGCAACGACGCCATCCTGGTGTTGATCTGCTCCTATGTCGGCGCCCTGTATGGCGGCTCGCGCACGGCCATCCTGCT
>CAZGOL010000035.1:0-12345 GCA_964527755.1 uncultured Ottowia sp. | reverse complement strand
TACCGCTGGACGGTGCTGCGCTCGGGCCTGATCGGCGTCTTCACCGGCCTGCTGCCGGGCGTCGGCGAGGACGCCGGCGCCTGGGTGTCGTATGCCGCGGCCAAGGCGGTGAGCAAGGAGAAGGAGCAGTTCGGCAAGGGCTCGATCGATGGCCTGATGGCTGCCGAGACGGGCGACATGTCGTCCATTCCCGGCCACCTGATCCCGGTGCTGGCACTCGGCGTGCCCGGCTCGGCACCCTCGGCCGTGCTGATGGCGGCGATGATCATCCACGGCGTGCAGCCAGGGCCGATGCTGATGGTCGAGCACCCGCACTTCATCTATCACGTGGTGGCCATGACCACGCTGGCCTCGATTGCCATCCTGCTGTTCGGCCTGTTCGGCGTGCGGCCGATGCTGCAGGTGCTCAAGGTGCCGCGCGACATCCTGATGCCGATCGTCTTCCTGCTGTGCACCGTTGGCGCCTTTGCCGTCGCCTCGCGCCTGTTCGACGTCTACGTCATGGTGGCCATCGGCATCGGCGCCTATTTCCTGCGCCGGCGCGGCTACGAGATGGCGCCCTTCGTGCTCGGCATGGTGCTCGGGCCGCTGCTCGACAAGAGCCTGCGCCGCGGCCTGGTGCTCTCCGACGGCAGCCTGGCGCCCTTCTTCACGCGGCCGATCTCGATGTTCTTCGCCGCCATCACGATTTTCACCTTCCTGCTTTACGTGCCGTTCTTTCGCTCGAGCATCGGTCGCGGGCAGAAGGCGCTGGCCCGCAGCGTGCGTCGCGCGCTGGGCAGGTCCGCTGGCTGAAGCGCGGAGAACCCGGCCGTGAGGATCGCCCTGTGCAATGAAGTGCTGCAGCCGCTGCCGTTTGCGGGGCAGTGCGAGTTGGCCGCCAACCTCGGCTACGACGGCCTCGAAGTGGCGCCATTCACGCTGGCGGCCGACCCGACGCGCATCACCGACGCGCAGGCGCGCAACCTGGCCCGCATCGCCGCCGACCACGGGCTCCCCATCACCGGGCTGCACTGGCTTCTGGTCGCGCCTGAGGGTTTGTCCATCGTCTGCGGCGACTCGGCCCTGCGCCGGCGGACGGTCGCGGTGATGGAGCGGCTGGTCGATCTGTGCGCGGCCATGGGCGGGCACTACCTGGTGCACGGCTCTCCGCGACAGCGCTCGGTGCCGGCCGACGCCACGCGCGATCAGGCCTGGGAACGCGCGCGGGAGTGCCTGGCGCAGGCGGCGCGGCGCGCCCAGACATGCGGGGTGACGTATTGCCTGGAGCCGCTGTCGCCGAAGGAAACCGACTTCGTCAACACGGTCGAGCAGGCCGTGCAAATGATCGCGGAGGTCAACTCGCCAGCGCTGCGCACCATGATCGATTGCAGCGCGGCCGGCCAGGCCGAGGCGTTGCCGGTGGCCGCACTGATCGATCACTGGATGCCAACCGGCCACATCGCCCACGTGCAGGTCAACGACCCGAACCGGCGCGGGCCAGGCGAAGGTGCGCTGCGTTTCGCTCCGATCCTGCGCAGTCTGCAGGCGATGCGCGTGCAAGGCCATTACGGCGACTGGATCGCCGTAGAACCGTTCGACTACCGCCCTGACGGTCCCGCCTGCGCGGCCCGCTCGATCGGCTACCTGCGCGGCGTACTGGAGGATCTGGGCGATGTCCGCTGACGCTGCTCCCCTGACCATCGAGGCGATCGAGGTGCGCGAGCGTCCCGTGCGCCTGCGTCTGCCGTTTCGCTTTGGCGTGGTGACGCTCACGCACTGCCCGCAGGCCTTCGTGCGGGTGCGGGTCGCGCTGCCCGATGGCCGCTCGGCCTGGGGCGGCGCCGCCGAGCTGATGGCGCCCAAGTGGTTCGACAAGAACCTGCAACGGTCCAACGAGGACAACTTCAATCAGTTGCGCCAGTCGCTGCTGGCGGCGCGCGAGGCCTATCGGTCGCATCGCGAACCCGACACCGCCTTCGGCCATTCCGCCCGCCACGGCCAGGCACTGGTCGCGGCGGCCGCGGCGCGTGGCGACAACGCGCTGGTTGCCGGCTATGGCCCGGCCCTGGTCGACCGCGCCATCCTCGACGGACTTTGCCGCACGCTCGACCGATCGTTTTATGACGTCGTGCGAAACAATGCGACGGGCATCGACGCCCGCCTGGCGAACGATCTCGCCGAGTTCGACCTGAACGGTTTCCTGGCGAGTCTCTCCCCGGCGCCCAGCATCGAGCTGCGTCACACCGTCGGCCTGCTCGACGCGATCACCGCCGCCGACGTGCATGAGCGCGTGGGCGACGGACTGCCCGAAACCCTGCAAGACGTGGTGGCCGCCACCGGGTGCCGCTGGTACAAGCTGAAGGTCTGCGGAGATGCGGCGGCCGATCTGGAGCGCCTGACGCGCATCGCCTCGGTTCTCGAACACGTGCCGGATTTGCGCGTGACGCTCGACGGCAACGAACAGTTTCACGACGCGCACGCCGCCGCCGAGTTCTGGCATCGCGTGCTGGCCACGCCCGCGCTGCGCCGCCTGGCCGAGTGCACGCTCTACATCGAGCAGCCGCTGCCGCGGGCCATCGCCCTGGCGAGCGACGTGCGCGCGCTCGCCGCCATGCGCCCGGTGCTGATCGACGAATCGGACGACCATCTGGATGCTTTCATCGAGGCCCTGGGCCAGGGCTACACCGGGGTCTCCAGCAAGCAATGCAAGGGCATCTACCGCTCGCTGCTGAATGCCGCACGCTGCCGTCAGCGCAATGCACGCAACCCAGCGTCGGGCTGCTTCATGTCGGCCGAGGACCTCACCACGCAGGCGGGGCTGGCGGTGCAGCAGGACCTGGCGCTGGTCAACCTGATCGGCCTCACCCACGTCGAACGCAATGGACATCACTACGTCGATGGCTTTGCCGGTCAAGGCGCTCCGGCGGCCGAGGCAAGCGCCTTCCTGCAGGCGCAGCCCGGCCTGTACGAGGCGGCGTCGCACGGCAACGCGCGCCTGGCCGTGCGTGGCGGCCGCATCGACCTGCGCTCGCTCGCCGCACCCGGCTTCGCAACTCGCGCGCATCCCGATGAAGCCAGCCTGCAGGCGCTGCATGTCGGCGTCCGCTGACGACAGCCGCGCCCAAGCATTCGCATTCCAACCTGAACCATCCCAGACATGACCACCAAGAGACTCGGAATGATCATGCACGGCGTCACCGGCCGCATGGGCATGAACCAGCACCTGATCCGCTCGATCTGCGCCATTCGTGCCGAAGGGGGCGTGCGGCTTGCCAATGGCGAGCGCGTGCTGCCCGATCCGATCCTCATCGGCCGCAACGCCGAGAAGATCGAGGCGCTGGCCAAGGCCCACGGCATCGCGCGCTGGGGCACCGATCTGGACGCGGCGCTGGCCAACCCGGCCGACACCGTGTTCTTCGATGCCGGCACCACCCAGATGCGCCCGCAACTGCTGGCCAAGGCCTTCGGCGCGGGCAAGCACGTGTACTGCGAAAAGCCGATCGCCACCAACCTGGACGAGGCGTTGCACATCGCCCGCATGGCCGAGGAAGCGCGCAAGACCCGGGGCCTGAAGAACGGCGCCGTGCAGGACAAGCTGTTCCTGCCCGGCCTGCGCAAGCTCGACATGCTGCGCCGCGCGGGCTTTTTCGGACGCATGCTGTCGGTGCGGCTGGAGTTCGGCTACTGGGTGTTCGAGGGCGACCTGCAGCCCATCCAGCGCCCGAGCTGGAACTACCGCAAGCAAGACGGCGGCGGCATGATCCTCGACATGATGTGCCACTGGCGCTACGTGCTGGACAACCTGTTCGGCGAGGTCAAGTCCGTCAGCTGCCTGGCCGCCACGCACATCCCCCGGCGCTGGGACGAAAGCGGCCAGCCGTACCCGGCCACCGCCGACGACGCGGCCTACGCCACGTGCGAGCTCACCGGCCATCAGGGCGAGCCGGTGATTGCGCAGATCAACATGAGCTGGGCCACGCGCGTGCGGCGCGACGACCTGGTGACCTTTCACGTCGACGGCACCGATGGCTCGGCCGTGGCCGGGCTGCAGGACTGCCGCGCCCAGTCGCGCGTGGCCACGCCGCGCCCGATCTGGAACCCGGACATCAGGCAGAGCATGAACTTCTTCGAGCAGTGGCAGGAGATTCCCGACTCGGAAACCTACGACAACGGCTTCAAGATCCAGTGGGAGCATTTCATCCGTCATGTGGTGGAAGACGCCCCCTACAAGTGGAACCTGCTCGAGGGTGCCAAGGGCGTGCAACTGGTCGAGGCGGCGCTGCAGAGCTCGGCCGAGCGGCGCTGGATCGACGTCCCGGTACTTCAATTTTGATAGTGGTTTCGGCAATCCAGGCAATCGATGGAGGCCGTTTCGACTTGAATTTCTGCTGGATGCACCGATGGCCCTGACGCTCAGACTCCCCACCACCGACCGCACGCTGGCGCCCTACACGCTGCGCGGCCAGCCACCCCCGCCGCACGCTGCTGGCGCGCGCTTCAACCGCATCGCCTACTCGGCCGCGCACGTGGTGGCCGATCCGCTGGCCGCGCACGACCCCTGGCTCAGCGCCGCCGTCGACTGGGACGCCACCATCGACTACCGCCGCCGCCTGTGGTCACTCGGCCTGGGCGTGGCCGAGGCGATGGATACCGCCCAACGCGGCATGGGCTTGGACTGGCCGACCTCGCTGGAGTTGATCCGCCGCTCGCTCGACGCCGCCCGGGACGTGCCCGGGGCGCTGGTCGCCAGCGGCTGCGGCACCGATCACCTGGAGCCCGATGCCGTGCGCGGCATTGATGACGTGATCCGCGGCTACGAGCACCAGATGCAAGCCATCGAAAAGCTCGGCGGCAAGCTGATCGTGATGGCCAGCCGGGCGCTGGCGCGCGTCGCCAAGAGCCCGGCCGACTACGAGCACGTATACGACCGGGTGCTGAGCCAGGCCAGAGCGCCCGTCATCCTGCACTGGCTCGGCGACATGTTCGATCCCGCGCTGGCGGGCTACTGGGGCACGCGCGACCTGGACGCCGCGATGGACACGGCGCTGGGCATCATCGCCGCGCACGCCGGCAAGGTCGATGGCATCAAGATCTCGTTGCTCGACAAGGACAAGGAAATCGCCATGCGCCGGCGCCTGCCGCCGGGCGTGCGCATGTACACCGGCGACGACTTCAACTACGCCGAGCTGATCGCGGGCGACACGTTCGACGGCCCCGCCACGCAGCGCCAGAGCGACGCGCTGCTGGGCATCTTCGACGCCATCGCGCCCGCCGCCAGCGCGGCGCTGGGCGAGCTGGCCGCCGGGAACGTGGAGCGCTTTCACGCGATCCTCGGCCCCACGGTGCCGCTGTCGCGCCACATCTTCCAGGCCCCCACGCGCTACTACAAGACCGGCGTGGTGTTCATGGCCTGGCTCAACGGCCACCAGTCGCACTTCACGATGGTCGGCGGCCAGCAGAGCACGCGCTCGCTGCAGCACCTGGCCGAGCTGTTTCGGCTGGCCGATGCGGCCAACCTGCTGGAGCAGCCCGAGCTGGCCGTGCATCGCATGAAGATCCTGCTGGCCCTGCACGGCATCGAAGGATGAGCGCCATGCACCTGCCCGACCGGATCGCCGACGTCGCTGCTCTCGAAGGCCTGCTGTCCACCCCATCGCCAGCGCTCGTCGAGACGCTTGCGCGCGTGCCCGGCGATCTGATGGTGCTGGGTGTGGGCGGCAAGATGGGGCCGACGCTGGCGCGCATGGCCAAAAGGGCCGATCCGGGGCGGCGCGTGATTGGCGTGGCGCGCTTTTCCGAGCCGGGCCTGCGCGCGCAGCTCGAGGCAAACGGCATCGAGTGCATTGCCGCCGACCTGCTCTCGCGCGAGGCGCTGGACAGCCTGCCCGACGCACCCAACATCGTGTTCATGGCCGGGCGCAAGTTCGGCTCGGCCGGCAGCGAATGGCTCACCTGGGCCATGAATGCGCATGTGCCGGCGCTGGTGGCCGAGCGGTTCCCACGGGCACGCATCGTGGCCTTCTCCACCTCCTGCGTCTATCCCTTCGTCGACGTGCATGGGCCTGGTGCCACCGAGGACGTGGCGCCCACGCCGCCGGGCGAATACGCCAACTCGTGCGTCGCGCGCGAACGGCTGCTGCAACACTTCTCGCACGAACGCGGCACGCCGGGGCGGCTGATTCGCCTGTCGTATGCCATCGACCTGCGCTACGGCGTGCTGCACGACCTGGCGCGCAAGCTGCTCGCCGGCGTGCCGATCGATCTGGCGATGGGCTACGCCAATGTCATCTGGCAGGGCGAAGCCAACGACTGGATCCTGCGCTCGCTGGCGCACTGCACCACGCCCACCACGCCGCTGAACCTGAGCGGGCCGGCGTTTCGCATCCGCGATGCGGCGCAAGGTCTGGCCGATCGTCTCGGCGTGCAACCGGAGTTTCTGGGCAGCGAGGCCGATACCGCCTGGCTCATCGACTGCAGTCGTGCCTACGCGCTGTTCGGTCGGCCGCAGGTGGGCCTTGAAAAAATGCTCGACTGGACCGCCGACTGGGTACGTCGCGATCAACCCAGTCTCGGCAAGCCCACCCACTTCGAGGCGCGCGATGGCCAATTCTGAGCCAGCCCTGGACCTGCTGCACCGGGGCACCGTGATCCCGGCGCACCTGTTGGCACTGGATGCCGAGCGGCGCCTGGACGAGCGTCGCCAGCGCGCGCTCTCGCGCTACCACCTCGATGCGGGCGTGGGCGGGCTGGCGGTCGGCGTGCATTCCACCCAGTTCGCGATCCGCGAGCGCGGCCTGTATCGCCCGGTGCTCGAACTGGCCATGCACGAGGCGCGGCACTGGCAACCGCTGGGTGGCACGCGCCCACTGGTGATGATTGCCGGTCTGGCCGGCCCCACGGCGCAGGCGCTGGCCGAGGCGCGCACCGCACGCGAGCTGGGCTACCACGCGGGCCTGCTCAGCCTGGCGGCGCTGCGCGAGCATGGCGAAGACGCCCTGATCGCGCATTGCCAGGCGGTGGGCGAAGCGCTGCCGCTGGTCGGCTTCTATCTGCAGCCCGCGGTGGGCGGCATGCACTTGTCGGCCAGCTTCTGGCGCCGCTTTGCCGCGATCGAGCACGTCGTCGCGATCAAGATGGCGCCCTTCAACCGTTACCGCACGCTCGACGTGCTGCGCGGCGTGCTCGAGGCCGGCGCCGAGCAGCGCGTCGCCTTGTACACCGGCAACGACGACCACATCGTGCTGGACTTGCTCACGCCCTTTGCGCTGCGGCGCGGCGACGAAACCGTGACGCTGCGGATCCGTGGCGGCCTGCTGGGCCACTGGAGCGTGGGCACGCGGCGCGCGGTCGAGCTGTTCCAGCGCATCCGCCAGGCGGTGGCCGCCGGGCCCATTCCCGCCGACCTGCTGGCACTGGACAGCCAGGTCACCGACTGCAACGCGGCGCTGTTCGACGTGGCCAACGACTTTCACGGCTGCATCGCCGGTTGCCACGAAGTGCTGCGCCGCCAAGGCCTGCTGGAGGGCATCTGGTGCCTGGACCCGCACGAAGGCCTCAGCCCCGGCCAGGCCAGGGAACTCACGCGCGTGCACGACGCCTACCCGCATCTGCACGACGATGCGTTCGTCGCCCAACACAGCGCGCGCTGGCTGGCCGACTGATCCGGACATCGAACCATGCCCCTGCGCGACTTTTCGTCCGACCTCCACTGGCTGTCGATCAACACCGCCACCGTGCGCCGGCAGCGCGGCACCGAGGTGCCGCTCACGCGCATCATCGACCAGTGCGCGGCGCACGGCATTCGCACCATCAGCCCGTGGCGCGACCAGGTGGCCGCCGTCGGCCTCGACGCCGTCGCACGGCAGCTGCGGGCGCTCGACATCAAGCTCTCGGGCTATTGCCGAGGTGGCTTCTACCCGGCCGCCGACCCCGTCGGGTTGCAAGCCGCGCTTGAGGACAACCGCCGCGCGGTGGATGAAGCCAAGATGCTGGACGCGCCCTGCCTGGTGCTGGTGGTCGGCTCACTCCCCGGCGCGCTGGATGGGCACCCGGCGCACAAGGACATCGCCCGCGCGCGTGGCGAGGTGCGCGAGGGTATTGCCGCCACGCTGGAATACGCGCGCACTGTCGGCATGCCGCTGGCCATCGAGCCGCTGCACCCCATGCAGGCAGCCGAGCGTGCCTGCATCAACACGCTGGAGCAGGCGCTCGACCTGTGCGACGAGCTCGACCCGCACCGCAGCGGCCTGCTGGGCGTGGCGGTGGACGTGTACCACGTGTGGTGGGATCCCAAGCTCGCGCAGCAGATCGCGCGCGCCGGCCGCCAGCGCCTGCTGGCCTGGCACGTGTGCGACTGGCTCACGCCCACGCGCGACCTGCTCGCCGATCGCGGCATGATGGGCGACGGCGTGATCGAACTGCGCAAGATCCGCGGCTGGATGGAAGCGGCGGGTTACGCGGGGCACGCCGAGGTGGAAATCTTCTCGCAGCTCGACTGGTGGCAACGCAGCGGCGACGAGGTGCTCGCCACCTGCATCGAGCGCCATCAGCGCACGGTCTGACGCACGCGCTTCAGACGGCAGCCGTCATCGGTACCGCAGTGCGCCGCACCCGCCTGACATTGAAGGCACTCACGATCAGCACCCCCTGCACCAGCGCCAGGCCCAGCCACACCAATCGGTACTGGCCGTGGTCCATCAACGCGCCAAAGAATAGCGGCATGATGGCTTGGCCGATGTCCAGACCTGAATACACCACACCGTAGACCCGTCCGCTGGCGTTGGCCGGGGTCGAGCGCTTGACCAGCATGTCGCGAGAGGGCCCCGCCGTCCCGGTTGCAAACCCCATCAGGCCGAACATGAAGGGCACCAGCGCACCCGGCATGTCGACGTAGCCTACCGCCAGCGCCACGCACGCCGCCGCGCCGAAACCGACGCCCACCACGCGCTCGCAGCGTTCCGGGTTCGCGACCAGGAATCCCCCGGCCACCATGCCACCGGCGGCCGCCACCATGTACACCGTCAGGCACATCGCCACCAGCTCGGGCGTGACCGCGTGCAACTGGCCCGCGGCCGCTGGAGCAAAAGTCTGAACCACGCTGAGCGCCGCCGCATAGAAGAAAAAGAAGGCAAAGCACATCCACACCGCCGGAATCGCGAGAAAGGCGTAGGTGCCTTCGCCCGCACGGCTGGCGCCCTCCTCGCGCGCAGGCGTCGCTGGCAAGTCGAGCTGGGCGCGATGCAGCAGCAGCACCGCCAGCACCGTGCAAATCAGCACCCCCGCCACCACCAATGCCACGCGCCACGAAAACGCGATGGTGAGCGGCACCAGCAGCGCCGGTGCCAGCGCCCAGCCCAGGCTGCCCGTGATGCCATGCACGCTGTAGGCGTGGCCCAGGCGCGCGGCACTCACCTTGCGGTTGATCAGGGTGTAGTCCACCGGATGAAATACCCCGTTGCCCACGCCTGCCACCACCGAGAACGCCGCCAGCATCCAGAAACTCTGACTGCCCGCGAAGCCGAAGGCCGCCACCGCCAACAGCCCGAGCCCGGCGAACAACACCGGCCGCGGTCCCCAACGGTCGACGACGAAACCCGAAAACGCCTGCACCGCGCACGATACGGTGAAGAACACCGTCATCAGGAAGCCCAGTTCCGCGTAGCTCACCGCAAACACGGTCTTCAGCCACGGAAACAGCGGTGCCAGCAGCAACTGGCTGAAGTGGCTGATCAGGTGTGCTCCCCCGATCAGGCCGATCAGCCTGGCGTCCTGACCCAGGCTGGCAGCAGCGTTGGCACCCGAGCGATCGGTGGAAAGTTGGCTCATGCAAATATGGTAGTGGCGACGCGGGATTTGCGCACCACGATAGATTGCCAATATTCGTCGATTTCACGCCACCGCATGCCAGCTCATCAGCGCCTGCTGTCGCCCGTTCCACTGGGCGATCTGCGCCCCTTCGTCCCCACATCGGCGCACCCCGTGCGCGTGCGGGCACGAGCGGTGCCCGCCAACACGCACTTCGAGTCCCACCGGCATGCCTGGGCGCAACTGGTCTATTGCCGGGCGGGCCTGCTGCGCGCCAACGTCGCGGCGCGTGCCCGCGAGGCCGCCACCAGCTACATCGTGCCGCCATCGCGAGCGTTGTGGATCGCTCCGTCCGTCGCTCATTCGGTGACAGCGCTCGAGGCGACGCAGTTGCAGACCCTGTACATCGCGGCCGACGCGCTGCCGATTGAAGCCGGCAACTCGCGCGTGATCTCCGTGAGCGCCCTGCTGCGCGAGATCGTGCCGGCGCTGCACCAGGCGGCGCAGCATCCGGGCCGCCGCCTGCGCTTCGGGTGGCTGACGCAGCTGGCGCTCGACGAAATCGCCCGCGCACCCACGCTGGCGCTGGGCGTTCCGCTGCCGGCACCCGAAGGCGGCGACAAGCGCCTGCGCGCCCTGTGCGAAGCCATCATCAGCGCGCCGGCCGAGCGCGTCACGCTGGCGGAATGGTCTCGGCGGGTGGGCACCAGCGAGCGCACCGCCGCACGCCTGTTTCGCGATGAACTGGGCACCAGCTACCAGCACTGGCGCCAGCAGGTGGTGCTGGTCCATGCGCTCCCGCTGCTGGCGCGCCGGATGCCGGTCGGGCAGGTCGCGGCCGCCTGCGGCTATGCCAGCGAAAGTGCATTCACCGCGATGTTCCGCTCGGCGCTGGGGCAGACGCCGAGCGAATTTCGAGGTTGAAGACCATTCACGCCTTCTCAGCGCAACAGCCGCCGGATCAAGCCCATCACGCGATCGAAGCGTGCCCCATAGGGCGGATACAGCAGGGCACCACCGCTCCAGCGCGACTGCACGAGCACGGCCTTCTCGTGCGTGAAGCGCAGAAAACCGGTCTCCCCGTGGTAGGCGCCCAGGCCGCTCTCGCCCACGCCGCCAAAGGGCAGGCCGTCGTGGGCGATGTGCACCAGCGTGTCGTTCACCGTCACGCCGCCGCTCACGGTGCCGGCCAGCACCCGGTCGCGCGCCTTTTCGTCCTGGCCAAACCAGTACAGCGCCAGCGGGCGCGGGCGGGCGTTGATGTAGGCCATCACGGCGTTCAGGTCGTCGTAGGGCAGCACCGGCAGCACGGGGCCGAAGATTTCTTCCTGCAACAGGCGCGCCGTGGGTGGCAGATCGAGCACCAGCAGTGGGCGCATCTGGCGCCGCTCGGCGTCGTTGCCCGGCGTGTCCACGGGGGGTGGTCCGACGTCATCCACGCGCGCGCCCAGCGCCTGCGCCTCGTCCACCAGCGCCTTCAGTCGCGTGTGCTGGCGGGCGTTGACGATGGAGGCGTAATCCGGGTTGCCGGTCACGTGCGGGTACAGCCGCATGACGGCTTTCTGGTAGACATCGGCAAACGCGGCCTCGCGCCCTCTGGGCAGCAGCAGGTAGTCGGGCGCAATGCAGGTCTGCCCGCCGTTGAGCAGCTTGCCCATGGCGATCTTCAGCGCCGCACCCTCCAGGTCGGTGCACGAGGCGTCGATGATGCAGGGCGACTTGCCGCCCAGCTCCAGCGTGACGGGCGTGAGGTTGCGCGCGGCGGCCTCGGCCACCTGGCGGCCCACCGCGGTGGAGCCGGTGAAAAACAAATGGTCGAAAGGCAGCGCCGAAAACGCCGTGGCCACGTCCACCCCGCCGGTGACGACGGCGAATTCGTCCGGCGCAAAGCTCTTGGCCACCATCTCGGCCAACAGCTCGGCGGTGCGCGGCGTGTGCTCGCTGGGCTTGAGCAACACCCGGTTGCCGGCCGCGAGCGCGGTGGCGGCGGGGCCCAGCGCCAGTTGGATCGGGTAGTTCCATGGACTGATGATGCCCACCACCCCCACCGGCTGGCGCTGCACGAACGCGCGGGCCGGCAACAGGTGCAGCGGGGTGCGCACCCGGCGCGGGCGGCTCCAGCGCGCCAGGTTGCGGCGCAGATCGGCCAGCAAGCCGTCGAGGACCAGCGCGTCGGCCACTTCGGTCAGGCGCTCGCCGCGCAAGCCAAAGTCCTGGGCCACGGCCTGCGCCAGCGCGCGTTCGTTGTCCCGCCACAGCGCTGTCACGCGCCGCAGGCGCTCGCGCCGCACACCCAGCGGTACGTCGACCTCCCGGCGGGCCGCCTGGTGCTGGCGCTCGAACAATTCGGCCAGGCCGGCGGTGGCGACCACGGCGACCAGCGCGTTGGTACCTGCGTTCATCTCGAACTCCTGCGATTCGAGCCATTCATCCTCCAGGATTCAGGCTCAAAATGGGTTGCATCGGTTGACTGCAGCCCCACACCAGCTATCATTATCATAGTTACCGGCATGATCACGTCGCTCCCTTGGTTCTGGAGTAGCTCACCCCCATGCCGGC
>CAZGOL010000034.1:0-19926 GCA_964527755.1 uncultured Ottowia sp. | reverse complement strand
GTTCGGTGGCGCGGTTCTCATCGCTGCCGCTGCTGCCGCTCATCAGCTGCAGGTAGTCGACCACGATCAGGCCCAGTTTGCCGCACTGGCGCGCCAGACGGCGCGCATTGGCGCGCAATTCGGCCGGGGTCAGCCCGGGGGTCTCATCGATGTGCAGGCTCACGCCCCGCAGTCGTTCGATGGCCTCGGTCAGGCGCGGCCACTCCTCATCGGTCAGCTTTCCCGTGCGCAGATGGGTCTGATCGATGCGACCGATCGAGCCCACGATGCGCACCGCCAGCTGCGAGGCGCCCATTTCCATCGAAAACACCGCCACCGGCAAGCCCTCGTTGAGCGCCACGTGCTCGGCGATGTTGATCGCCAGAGCAGTCTTGCCCATCGATGGGCGTGCCGCCAACACCACCAGATCGCCCGCCTGCAACCCCGCGGTCATGCGATCCAGATCGTAGAACCCCGTCGGCACGCCAGTGACGTCGTTGGGGTTGTCGGCCATTTCCTGCACGCGATCGAGCAGCTGCACGACCAGGCTGTCCATGCCCTGGAAACCCTGCTTCATGCGCGAGCTCTGCTCGCCGATCTTGAAGATCTTGCTTTCCGCGTCATCCAGGATCGCCGCCACCGCCCGGCCCTGGGTGTTGAACGCGCTGGTGGCGATCTCGTCGCTCGCACTGACGAGCTGGCGCAGGATCGCACGCTCGCGCACGATCTCCGCGTACCGGCGGATGTTGCTCGCGCTGGGCACGTACTGGGCCAGCGAATTGAGATAGCCCAGACCACCGATTTCATCGCCCTTGCCCTGGCGCTGCAGCTCCTCGTGCACGGTGATGATGTCGGCGGGCTTGCTTTCGCCGATCAGTTTGCCCACGGCGGCGTAGACCAGCCGATGCTCGTAACGGTAGAAGTCCGTATCGACCAGGACGTCGCCAACACGATCCCACGCCGCGTTGTCGAGCAGCAGACCGCCCAGCACGCTGGATTCGGCCTCGATCGAATGCGGCGGTATGCGCAGCTGCGTGACCTGCAGATCGGTCGGAGCGTCTTCGTTCAAAACGGCGTAACTGGGCGGAAAGACGGATGGCATCGAGTCAGCGGAATTCAAACCGGGAGCATGCTGCATGCTACTGCGCGTGCAGCCACCTGTCATTGGAAAAGGCTGTGGGCAAGCGGTGCAGTGGCTGTGACCAGCCGCGGGATGGTGTCGCCGCCCTGCCGTTGCACAAAAAAAGGCCGCCCTGCGGCGGCCTTGCGGTGAAGGGGCGAGCGAGCGCCGGGCGTCAGGTGGCTTCCCCGTACACTGAGACACCGATTTCGACGTCGACGTCCGTGTGCAGCGATACCTTCACGGTCGAGTCCCCCACCGTCTTGATCGGGCCGTTGGGCATGCGAACCTGGGCCTTGTGCACGTCGAAGCCCTGCTTGCGCAGCTCGTCGGCGATGTCGTGGTTGGTGACCGAACCGAACAGGCGACCGTCGACACCGGCTTTTTGCGTGAGCTTGATGCTGTGCCCACCGAGTTTTTCGCCCAATGCCTGCGCCGCTGCGAGCTTGTCGGCCGCATGCTTTTCCAGCTCGGCGCGGCGCGCCTCGAATTCGGCCTTGGCGGCCGCCGTCGCGCGACGCGCCAGCCCCGTGGGGATCAGGAAATTGCGCGCGTAGCCGTCCTTGACCTTGACCACATCGCCGAGTGTCCCCAGGTTGACGACCTTGTCCAGAAGAATGATTTGCATGGTGCGACTCCTGCGTCAGACGCGGTGCTGATCGGTATAGGGCACCAGCGCCAGGAATCGCGCGCGCTTGATGGCGGTGTTCAACTGGCGTTGGTAGATGGCTCGCGTTCCCGTCAGGCGCGCTGGCACGATCTTGCCGTTCTCGCCGATGAAATCGCGCAGCGTGTCGATGTCCTTGTAGTCGATCTCCTCGACACCCGCCACCGTGAAGCGGCAGTAGCGCTTGCGCTTGAACAGGAGTGACTGGGTGGAACGCTTGGGACGACGATCCTTGTTGAATTTCTTGAACGTGGCCATGAGGCCTCCTTTGATTCTATTCGTGCTGAAAATCCTGGATGTGGAGCACCACGTGCTTGCCACGCTGCGGGCTGGCCAGAAAACCGCTGAAGCACCAGCGCGTTCCGATCGCCTGCCTGCCGAGCCGCTCGGCCACCGCGCCCAGCGCGACGGCCTTGAGCTGCGCCTTCACCTGCCGTTGCCGACCGCCCTCCTCGACGCTGGATTCATGCTCGAGTCGCACGTCCAGTGCGGGCAAACCAGCCGGTGTGTAGCGCAGGGAGCCCGTCTCGGCCAGACTGGCGGTGAGGCAAAACCGATTCACCGTCGGCGCGTCAGCCACCCCGGGTCGTGTCAGTTGCTGGTCTCCGCCTGCTGCGCCTTGCGCGCTTCTTCGCGCTCGACGCTCTTCATCATCGACGATGGCGTGGTCTCCGCCTTCTTCTTTTGCACGGTCAGATGGCGCAGCACCGCGTCATTGAAGCGGAATGCATGCTCCAACTCACCCATCACGACCTGATCGGCCTCGATGTTCAGGCACAGATAGTGCGCCTTGCTGAGCTTGTTGATCTGATAGGCAAGCTGGCGGCGACCCCAGTCTTCCACGCGATGGATCTTGCCACCGCCACCGGTAACCATGCTCTTGTAGCGCTCCAGCATGGCGGGAACCTGCTCACTTTGATCGGGATGGATCAGCAAGATGATTTCGTAATGACGCATCGATTCTCCTTGTGGATCGAAGCCATTTCTTTGACAGGAAGGCTTCAAGGTGAAAGCCACCCTCGGCGTCGGGTGAGGTGTGGCAAGGGAACCGATAATTATAGTGCACGATAGTGGTACCCGACCACCCCGAGTCGGATCACTTCAACTTGGCCAGACGCTCGCGGCCGGCCTGGGCTGCTTCGGACTGGGGGTAAGTTCTGGTCAACTGTTCGAGTGTCGCTCGCGCGGCCCGCGTGTCCTTGAGTTCAATCTGGCAGTTCGCGATCGACAGCATGGCTTCGGGCGCCTTGGCGTGGTTGGGCGACGACGCGAGCAGAGAGCGGAAGTTGGCAATGGCTTCGCGATAGTCGCGCGTGGCGTACTGGGCGTTGCCCAACCAGAACAGCGCCGCTGGCGCAAGACTGCTGCTCGGGTAGCGCTTGACGAATGCCGCGAAGCCCGTCTGCGCCGCCCTGAAATCACCTGAACGGAACACGGCCAGCGCGGCATCGAAGTCGTGTTTTTCCGCGCCTTCGCCAGCGACGGGGCCACTGCCGGCGTCGGGACCGCCTGGTGCGCCACCCGATTCAAGCTTGCGTAACCGCTCGTCCAGCGGCTGCAGGGTCGCAGCCTGGCTTTTTTGCAGCTCCGAAATGTCGCGCGCGAGTTGCTCCTGCTGCCCACGCGAGCGCGCCAAATCCTCACGCAGTTGCTCAATCTGCTGCTGCAGTTGCAGCATGCTTCGACGCAACTGGGTGTTTTCTTCGACCAGACGATTTTGCGCAGTCACGGCCTGGTCGAACCGCTGGCGCAACTCCAGAATGGCTTGCCGCGCCTGATCGTCACCAAACAACTGCGCGTGTGCCGGAACGGCGGCCAGGCAGGCGATCGCCAACGGCGCCGCTCGCAGAAAGTATCGGGCGCGCATGCTCAGCGATAGCGGAATTCAACACGCCGGTTCTGCGCGTAGGCATCTTCCGAGCTGCCGTTTACCGCCGGTTTTTCCTTGCCGAAACTGACCGCCTCGATCTGGCTGTCGTTGGCTCCCACCAGGGTCAACGCACGGCGCACGGCCTCGGCCCGCTTCTGACCCAGCGCGAGGTTGTATTCGCTGCTACCGCGCTGGTCCGTGTTGCCTTCGAGCACCACATGGCGACTCCGGTTGGCTTGCAGGAAACGGGCCTGCTGGTCGATCACCGTTTGGTATTCGGGCTTGACCGTATAGCTGTCGAAGTCGAAATAGATCACCCGCGCAACGCCGACGGGTCCTGCCGCGTCGGTGCCGGCCCCGCCAGCCTGAACGGGTGTCACCGAGCTCTGGCCGGCGCCCTGACCCGCGGCGCCGCCAGCGCCCGTGGTGGCGCTGGCCCCATCGGTGGTCGGCTCATCGAGCTTGACGTTGGAGCCGCAACCTGCCAGCACGAGCGACAAGGCGGCCAGCATGAAAAGGCGTTTGATCATGAAAATTCTCCTGAAGGATGTGCGAAAGAAATTCAGCGCTGGAACGGGCCCCACGACGGCTCGCGGATGTCGCCGCCCTGGCCGGCCAGACGCGCCTTGATCCGGCCATCCAGCGTCGTCGTCATCAGGGTGTCGCGTCCACCCTGTCGCGTGGCATAGACGATGAGCTTGCTGTTGGGCGCGAAACTGGGATTTTCGTCTTCGGATGTATCCGTCACCGTGGTGACGTTTCCTGTGGCCAAGTCCATTACCTGAAGCCGGAACGCTCCGCCATTGCGGGAAATGTAGGCCAGCGACTTGCCATCCGGACTGACGCTGGGCGATACGTTGTAGCTGCCACCGAAGGTCACGCGCTCGGGCGTACCGCCGCCAACGGGCATGCGGTAAATCTGTGGCGCACCACCACGGTCGCTGACGAAATAGACGGTGCGTCCGTCGGGGGCAAATGCGGGTTCGGTGTCGATGCCCTGCGACTGGGTGAGCCGGCGCGGCTCGCCGCCGCCGGCACCGATCAGGTAAAGCTGCGAGCCGCCGTCGCGCGACAGCGTGACCGCGAGCGAGCGACCATCCGGCGCCCACGCTGGCGCGCTGTTGGAACCGCGGAAATTGGCCAGCAGCCGGCGTCTGCCCGTGGCCACGTCGTGCACGTAGACGACGGGCTTGCGCGACTCGAACGACACATAGGCGAGTTGCGAGCCATCGGGAGACCAGGAAGGCGAAATGATCGGCTCCGGGCTCGACAGCGCAGCCTGCGCGTTCTCGCCGTCGGAATCGGCCACCCACAAGGTGTAGCGCCCGCCAGCCTTGGTGACGTAGGCCAGCCGCGTGGAAAACACGCCCTTGTCACCCGTGAGCTTTTCATAGATGTAGTCGGCGATCTTGTGCGCCGCCAGTCGCAGGTCGGCCTGCGGTACCACATAGCCCAGACCGCCCAGGTCCTGGCCCCGCACCGCGTCCCACAGCCTGAACCGTACATCCCAGCGCGCATCGGCCAGGCGCGCGATGCTGCCCCCCACCAGCGCGTCGACATTGCGCTGGCGCCATCCCGGCAGATCCGGCCGCGTGGTCTCGTCCATGTTGTCGTTGGCCGCGTCCACCGCGCGAAACTGGCCACTGCGCTCGAGATCGGCCCGGATGATGGCGCTGATCTTCTGGGGCGCACCGCCCTCGCCGCGAAACGGCACCAGCGCAATCGGAATCTGCGTCAGGCCGACGCCAGACACTTCGACGCGAAACTGCGCCAGCGCGGGCAGCGCCGGCGCCGTCATCAGTGCGGCGATCACACTGCGACGCACACGATCGGGAGGAGTTCGGACCAATGATTCAGCGGTGATGCAATGGGGATGCAATGGGGTCTCCAGACCGGCGGCAGCAACCGGCCACGGGCGTGCATGTTACACATTTGACGAAGCCCTCCGTCACAAACTGTAGGCAGCCCGTCAGCCAGCCGTGGGAGACGGCAGGGCGAGAATGGTTCCCCCCGCCGCGCCACGAGCCGCCCGTTGCGCGATCTGGCGCAAGCTCACCCCTAGAATTCGCCGAACCCCAAGCCCCTGCTCCCATGCCGTCCGAAGCCAATCCCGCCCCGGCTGCCGCGCAGATGTCGCTGCTACAGCGCCTGCGACGGTTGTGGCCATACTTTCGACAGTACCGGACCGGCTGGGTACTCGCGGTGGGCGGAACCTTCATGAGCGCGCTGACTGAACCGGCAATCCCGGCGATGCTCAAGCCGCTTCTCGACCAGGGTTTCACTCAGGGCAGCCTGCCGATCTGGGCGGTCCCGGTGGCCATCATCGGGCTGTTCCTCGTGCGCGGCATCGCGCAGTTCGTCAGTCGTTATGCATTGGCGCGCGTGGCCGCGGACGGCACGGTCGTGCTGCGCCGCCGATTGTTCGACCGTCTGCTGGGTGCCGACCTCGCGCTGTTCGGCACCCAGTCGGCCAGCCAGCTCGCCAACACCATCGTCTACGAGGTGCAAACGGGGTCGACCCTGTTGGTGCAAGCGCTGCTCAACGTGGGACGCGACGGCTTCACGGTGCTCGCCCTGCTGGCGTACCTGATTTACCTGAACTGGCAACTCACGCTGATCGTGCTGGTGCTGGTGCCTTGTGTAGCCTGGCTCTTGCGAACCTTGTCGCGGCGCCTGTATCGCGTCACACGCGAAAGCCAGGCCGCCACCGACGAACTGGCCTACGTGGTCGAGGAAAACGTGCTCGCCCACCGCATGGTGCGCCTGCATGCGGCGCAGACCCTGCAGGCCGACCGCTTCAACACGCTGAGCCTGCGCTTGCGCGCCCTCGCACTCAAGGCCACGCGAGCGGCGGCTTCGAGCATGCCGCTGGCGCAACTGGCGGCCGCGATCGCTCTGTCGGCCGTGATCGCGATCGCGCTCTCGCAAGGTCGTGACGGTGGCACGCGCACCATCACCGTGGGGGATTTCGTGGCTTTCATCGGCGCCATGCTGATGCTGGTCGCACCCACGCGCCGGCTGGCCGACGTGATCAACCCGGTCACGCGCGGACTGGCTGCGCTCGAGCGCGGACTCGAACTGATCGACTCGGTCCCGCCCGAGGCCGATTCGCATGCGGCGGCGGACAAGACCGTGCCCGGACGCGCGCGTGGTGAAATCGTGTTCAGTGGCGCCAGGGTCAGTTACCGCGACGATGCCGCGCCAGCACTCGATGGGGTCGATCTGCAGGTGCACGTGGGCGAGACCGTCGCACTGGTCGGACCTTCCGGTTCGGGCAAGACCACGCTCGTGAATCTGCTGCCACGCTTCGTGCCACTGGCGGCGGGGCGAGTGTTCCTCGACGGCGTCGACATCGTCCACTGGCCCCTGGACACCCTGCGCGCCCAGTTCGCACTGGTCAGCCAGGATGTGACGATGCTCAACGACAGCATCGCAGTCAACGTGGCACTGGGCGCGACGACGATCGACCGTGCGCGTGTGCAGCGCTGCCTGGCGCAGGCCAATCTGGCCGAGCACGTGGCCACTCTGCCGCAGGGCATCGATACCGTGGTCGGACACAACGCCACCGAGCTCTCGGGCGGTCAGCGCCAGCGCCTCGCCATCGCCCGCGCCCTCTACAAGGACGCGCCGGTGCTGCTGCTGGATGAAGCCACATCGGCGCTGGACAACCGCAGCGAGCGGCTGGTTCAACAGGCGTTGAACACCGCCATGGCGGGCCGCACCACGCTGGTCGTCGCGCATCGCCTGAGCACGATCGAACGGGCCGACCGCATCGTCGTGATGGAGCGCGGGCGGGTGGTCGAA
The DNA here is from genome assembly GCA_964527755.1 of uncultured Ottowia sp. Taxonomy (GTDB): domain Bacteria; phylum Pseudomonadota; class Gammaproteobacteria; order Burkholderiales; family Burkholderiaceae_C; genus Ottowia. The sequence continues at coordinate 12,486 of CAZGOL010000034.1, read as the reverse complement.
CAAGGCCCGCACGCCGACCTGCTGGCTCGGGGCGGGCTCTACGCCCGCCTGCACGGCCAGGCCCCGGTCGCCGACGCGGCAGCCGGCCCGCCGGTTGATTGATACTGTGCGGGCTCGCCCGCCGACCGAAGCGGCGGCTGAAAGCAACACGGAATTCGACAATGCTGTCGCCGGCGTGGCCGTTGCGGCAGCGGGATGGGGCGGTCATGGACGCGAACAAGCATGATGTGGTGATCGTCGGCGCGGGTCTGGCCGGCATCGTGACGGCACTGCTGGCCCTGCGCGCCGGCCAGCGCGTGGCACTGGTGGATCGCGATGCGCCCGAGCGGCTGGGCGGCTTGGCGCTGTGGGCCTTCGGCGGGATGGCACTGGTGGGCACACCCCTGCAGGCGCGCCTGAAGATCCCCGACACGCCCGAGATCGCATTGCGCGACTGGTTGCGCTTTGGCGAGCTGGATCCGGGTGATGAATACCCCCGGCAATGGGCACGCCACTATGCGGAGCATTCGCGTGAATACGTCTACGACTGGCTGACCGGCGAAGGCCTGAAGTTCATGCCCGCCGTCAATTGGGTCGAACGTGGCCGGCACGGAGACGGCAACAGCCTGCCGCGCTATCACATCGTGTGGGGCACTTCGCGTTTCATGACGCAGCGCCTGATCGAGCAACTGCACCTCGCCGGAAGCGGCGGCCGGCTGACCCTGCTGCACCGCCACCGCGTGACAGCCCTGGAGCGACAGACGGGCCGGATCAGCGGCGTGACCGCCACCGACGAATCGATCGGGGGCGAGCGTCGCCTGCAGGCTCCGGTGGTCGTTCTGGCCATGGGTGGCATCAATGGCGGCCACGAACAGGCACGCAGCAACTGGCCCAAGGATCGACCCTGTCCGAGTGCCATGCTGAACGGCGCCCACCCCTTTGCCGACGGCGCTCTGCACCACTGGACCGCCAACCAGTGTGGAGCGCGAATCACCCACGCCGGCGACATGTGGAACTACGCGGCAGGCATTCCACACCCGTTTCCGCACTTCCCCGGCCATGGCCTGTCGCTGATCCCTTGCAAATCGGCGCTGTGGCTGGACCACACCGGACGGCGCATCGGCCCCGAGCCACTGGTGACGGGCTTCGATACCCACTGGCTGTGCCAGCGCGTGGCCGCCCAAGACAAGCCGTGGACCTGGCAGTTGCTCAACTGGCGCATCGCGGTCAAGGAGTTCGCCATCTCGGGCACCGAGCACAACCCTCGCATCCGCGACCGCCAGTTCGCCCTGTTCCTCAAGGAAACCCTGCTCGGCAACCACCGCCTGGTGCGTCAGATGCAAAGCCAGAGCCCGCAGTTCCTGGTGGCCGACACGCTGGCCGAGCTGGCGTCCAGGATGAACACGCTCACCGCCTCGCACGACGTCGACCCCGCCGCGCTGCAGGCCTCGGCCGACGCCTTTGACGCCAACTTCGCCAACGGCAACAAGCTGCAAAACGACGAGCAAATCCGCCACATCCTGCACGCGCGCCAATGGGGCCCCGACAAGTTGCGCACCTGCAAACCCGCGCCGCTGCAACGCAAGGGCGCGGGGCCCTTCATCGCCATCCAGACCCAGCTCATCACCCGCAAGAGCCTGGGCGGCCTGCGCACCGACCTGCACAGCCGCGTGCTCGACGCCGCCGGCCAACCCATCACCGGCCTGTACTGCGTGGGCGAGGCCGCCGGCTTCGGCGGCGGCGGCGCCAGTGGCAAACGCTCGCTGGAAGGCACCTTCCTTCCGGGCTGCATCCTCACCGCCAGGGCTGCGGTGCATTCCATCATCGGCAAGCACCCCGCATGAACACGCCCTGTCGCTGCAAGCATGGCGCGCCGCGCACCGTCTTCACCACCGGTGGCAGCAGCGGCATCGGCCGCGACACGGCGCGGCACCATCGGGTCGATCAATCCCGCGTCCGCGCAAGTCGAAAATTTCAGTCAAAACTGGCTTTGTCCGTTGACTGTCAAGCCAGGCAGGCTATAAATAGGAGAGCACCATGAACGGCGCCCAAGCCCTCCTCAAAACCCTGGCTGACGCGGGCGTGGAGGTCTGCTTCACCAACCCCGGCACCAGTGAAATGCACTTCGTCGCCGCACTCGACGCCGAGCCGCGCATGCGCGCAGTGCTCGCGCTGTTCGAAGGCGTGGCCACCGGTGCGGCCGACGGTTACGCCCGGATGGCGGACCGACCCGCGGCTACCCTCCTGCACTTGGGGTGCGGGCTCGGCAACGGGCTGGCGAACCTGCACAACGCGCGCAAGGGCAAGGTGCCTGTACTCAACATCGTCGGCGACCACGCCACGCACCATGCGAAGTACGACGCGCAGTTGCAGTCCGACATCGAGACCGTCGCCCGCAACGTCTCGCCCGGCTTCGTGCGCACCGCACGGCACACACCCGATCTGGCGCGCGATGCGATGGAGGCGCTCACCGCCGCGCGCGGCCTGCCGGGGCAGGTGGCCACGCTGATCCTGCCGGCCGACGTCTCGTGGGGCGATGGCGGCGTGCCCTGCCCGCCGCCCCAGCGACCGGCGCCACCCGCCGCCGACGACCCCACCGTGCAGGCCATCGCCCAGGTCGTTCGAAACGGCAAGACGGCTCTGCTGCTGGGAGGACTCGCGCTGCGCGAACGCGGTCTGCTGGCGGCCGCACGCATCGCGGCGCACACCGGCACCCAGTTGTTCGCCGAGGTATTCCCGACCCGCATGGAGCGCGGCGCCGGCTTGCCGGGTATCGAGCGCATCGCTTACCTGGCGGAAATGGCCGGGGTGCAACTGGCGCCGTTCGAGCACTTGGTCCTGGTCGACGCCAAGTCCCCGGTGTCCTTCTTTGCCTACCCGGGCAAACCGAGCGACCTGGTACCCGCGGGCTGCACCGTCCACACCCTGGCCACGCCCGCACAGGATGCCGCCGCCAGCCTGGAACGGCTCGCAGCGGCCTTGGGCGCCGAACAGGCCCAGCCATCGTTACAGCCAGCGCAGCGCCCGGAGCGGCCACGCGGTTCGCTCACGGCCCCGAAGGTGTGCAAGGCGGTCGGGCACCTGTTGCCTGAAGGAGCCATCCTGATCGACGAGTCGATCACTTCGGGTCTGATGCTGGGCGTGATGACCGCGGGTTGCCCGCGCCACGACCTGCTGACGCTGACCGGAGGGGCCATCGGCCAGGGTCTGCCCAACGCGGTGGGCGCCGCGATCGCCTGCCCGCAGCGCCCGGTCATCGCCCTGATCGGAGATGGCAGCGCGATGTACACCATCCAGTCGCTGTGGAGCATGGCCCGCGAACGGTTGCACGTGATCGCCATCGTGTTCAACAACGCCACGTATTCGGTGCTCAACGTCGAACTGGAGCGCGTGGGCGCAGGCGACGGCGGCCCCAAGGCCCGCGCTCAGCTCAACCTCGGGGCGCCGCAACTCAACTTCGCCCGGCTCGCCCAGGGCATGGGCGTGCACGCCGTACGAACCAGCACCGCCGAGGACTTCTGCCAGGCACTTCAATACGCGCTGGCCGAGCCCGGCCCGCACCTGATCGAGGCGCTGGTGCCCGAATCGCTCAGTGGAGCCAAGCGCAAGGTGCTTCCCTGGCTGCTGCGCTCGCTGCCCAACCTGCCACAACCGTTGGCACGCGCACTCAAACGCAAGATCGCCCCGTAGGGCTTCGGTCAACGTGGCGCCCAACCATCTTTCACGAGTCGTGCGTCGGCCACACGCCACGCTCCAGCGCGCCCGGACGCACCGAGTGCAGCGAAAATCACATAAAATGCTGTGTTTTGCTGGCACTGCCCCGCCGGCCAAGACCGATTTCACAGGCGGGGCGCATCCGCAGTGCATGGCGCGAAGGACCTTCATCCTTTTCCCCCTCTGGCTGCACACCGGGAACCCTGTCTTCGAATGACCACCATCCGCGTAAAAGAGAACGAGCCGTTTGACGTGGCTCTGCGCCGCTTCAAGCGCACCATCGAAAAACTCGGCCTGCTGACGGACTTGCGTGCGCGCGAGTTCTACGAGAAGCCGACCGCCGAGCGCAAACGCAAGAAGGCCGCCGCAGTCAAGCGCCACCACAAGCGCGTGCGCAGCATGCAATTGCCCAAGAAGCTGTACTGAACCGGGGGCCAGCCCTCCTCTCGCCGCTCCAAGGCTCGCCGGGGACACTCAGCGAGCCTTTGGCGTTTCTGTCGGGAAAACGTCACTCATGCCCCTGAAAGAACAGATCACCGAAGACATGAAGACGGCCATGCGCGCCAGGGACACGGCCCGCTTGGGCACGATTCGCCTGTTGCTGGCCGCGATGAAACAAAAGGAAGTCGACGAACGGGTGGTGCTGGACGACGCGGCGGTCATCGCCATCGTGGACCGGTTGATCAAGCAGCGGCGTGACAGCGTGACCGCCTACACGCAGGCCGGCCGGATGGATCTGGCCGACCAGGAAAGCGCCGAGATCACCGTCCTGCAGGCGTACCTGCCGACACGCCTGTCCAGCGCCGAGATCGAAGCGCAAGTGCAGGCCATCGTGGCTGAGGTGGGCGCTACCGGTGCGGGCGACATGGGCAAGGTGATGGCGGTCATCAAGACCCGTCTGGCCGGCAAGGCCGACATGGGCGCCGTCAGTGCCGCCGTGAAAGCGGCCTTGGCACCACGTTGACCTCCGACCGCGCCAGTCAATTTCGATAGCGCGTCCGGCACGCCAGTCAATTGTCATCGGCGTTTTTGCATTGAGTTCGGCGGTGGCCGCACCGCCAACCTGCCCGACGGCCGATCAGGGCGTAACAAACCGACGCAAAGTCCACCGCGACTTTGCACAAAGGCGCGCCGCGCGGCAAACCGCGACACCACCTCGCGCGTTGTATCGGATGCGCAGACCGCACGACGCGGGTCTGTCTCTCACGAGTTTCTGACATGACGTTTCACGATCGCGTTCGCGCATCCTGGCGCTGCTGGCTTGGCGGCGCGCTGCTGACCGTGCTGCCCCTGTGCGGCTGGGCGCAGGCCGATCCCCCGGGGCGGGTGGCCTACATCGGCTTGCTGGAAGGCAGCGCGCAAGTGGCCAGCGACGGTGGCGCCTTCACGCCCGTGAGCCTGAACTGGCCGATCACGACAGGCATGCGCGTGCTCATCGATCCGGGCACCCGCATTGAACTGCTGGGCGGCACCGCGACGTGGCGCGCGAACGGCCCGGTTGATCTGAGCGTCACCCGACTGGACGACGCGACCGCGCAACTCGCGCTCACCGAGGGCACGCTGTCGTTGCACATTCGCGAACTGGCAGCCGGCGAGCGCGCCGAGATCGACACGCCGCAACTGGCCATGGTGGCCAACCAGCCCGGCGAATACCGGCTGGACGTGGATCCACGTGGCGGCGGTACCCGCCTCACGGTGTACGCGGGCAGTGCCACGGTGTATGGCGAAGCGGGCCAGCGCCTGACCGCCGGGGTGGGTCAATCGCTGCAGTTCGTTGGTCGCGACCTGGCCGTGGCGCAGGCCGAGCCGGCCTACCGGGACGCCTTCGACCAATGGGTCGCTTCGCGCAACGCCGCGCAGGAGCGCTCGGTGTCCGCCCGGTACCTGCCACGCGAGCTGCCCGGCTACCAGCAACTGGACGCCTACGGCGAGTGGGCCGATGACGCGACCTACGGCCCCGTCTGGTATCCGACCGTCACCGTCGCCGACTGGGCGCCTTACCGCTACGGTCGCTGGACCTGGGTCGAACCGTGGGGCTGGACCTGGGTGGACGATGCGCCCTGGGGTTTCGCGCCTTCGCACTACGGCCGCTGGGCCCAGATTGGTCCGCGCTGGGCCTGGGTACCGGGGTCTTTCGGGCCGCGCCCGATCTACGCGCCCGCGCTGGTCGGTTTCGTCGGCGGCGCGAGCGGCAACGTGAGCTGGGGGATCTCGCTGGCCAGCGGCGCGCCGGCAGCCGCCTGGTTTCCGCTGGCGCCGGGCGAATACTGGGCTCCGCACTACCACACCAGCGACCGTTACCGTCAGCGGCTGAACTGGGGTGACCGGCGCGAGCGGTCCGGCCCGCCACCCGGGGGCTTTCACTTCCAGCGCCAGCCGGGCGCCATCAGCGTCGCGCTGTCCGATCAGTTCGCCGGTCATGGACCGGGTGGGCGCCGTTCCCCTTTCGGCAACGGCAGCCACCTGCCCCAAGCCGCCCTCGCTGACGGACGCCTCGTCGGGCCGCCACCGCGGTCGTTCGCACCACGGGAACCCGCCGTGACCCTCCGTCGACCGGACGTCCATCGCGCACCCGGCGTGGCATCCCAGCCGGGACACGACCCACGCGCTTCAACGCAAGAGCGCAGCCGATCGGGTGCCGCTCCCATGACGCCGCCCGCGACCTGGTCGGCAGCTCCGGCGGGCCCGCCGCGCACGCCCCGATCGGAGCCGGGGTGGAATCCCGCCGGCTCCCGTAACGCAACCACCCTGCCCGCACCCCCCGTCGTCACCGACGGGCCGCAGACACCGCCGCGCGGACAGCGGCCAGGGTATGCAGCCCATCCCGGTCTGCAGGGGAACGTCCCCGGCAGCGCGCCGGGACAGCCATCCGCGGGCGCGACCGGGCCTGTCCAGGTGCGTCCGCCGCGCGGCGAACGTCCCGATCAGCGCGATGCAGCGGGGCCGATGCCGGGCGGGCCATTGCCGTCGGCGCGGCCATCGTGGTCCCCGGCTCCCAACGCCTCGCCGCGCGCCCCCGCGGTTCGCGCGGACGAGGCCCGTACGCCGCCGCGCCGTGGCTGGGACAGTCAGCAACCACCAGCCTTCGAGGCGCCGAAACAGCCGCGTGTGCAACCTCCTGCCACCCCGCACGCGCCACCGCCCGCGAGTTTCGATCGCGCACGCACCGAACCACCGATGCGGTCCATGCAATCGCGGCCCGCCGCCTACCCCGAAGCGCGAGCCCCGTTCGCTCCGCAAAACCAGGCCGGACGTGCCACGCCACCGTCAGCGGTCCAGCCGGCCCACCCGCAGACGCGCTTCATGCCGGGCGAAACCCGCAACGCACCAGCCCAGGCCAAGGAGCGATCAAGGCCTGAAGAAGGCATGCGCAGCCCCCGCCCGGGCTGGGACCGCTGACCCCACCCCGCGCCAGTCGGCGCAACACGAAACGCGGACGGTCAGTCCAGCAGAGCCTGGACAACGCCCCAGTGCTCGGCCGCGACCGGAGTGATCGAGAGCCGGTTGCCGCGCGCCAGCACGCGCATGCCCGCCAGACGCGGATCGGTGCGCATTGCCCGCAGGGTGAGAGTGCGTGTCTTGCGCAGCAATTGCACGTCCACCAGCACCCAGCGCGGTGCGGCAAGTGTGGCGTCCGGGTCGTGCCAGGGCGAGGCGGGGTCGAACTGCGTCGGATCCGGCCGGCTTGCCGATGCCACGCGTGCGATCCCGACGATTCCCGGTTCGGTGCCGCCCGAGTGGCAAAACAGCACCCCATCGTCCACGCACATGCGGTCGCGCATGAAGTTGCGCGCCTGATAGTTGCGCACCCCGGCCCAGGCCACGGTCCGATCGGGTGCGCGCCACGCGTCATCCACCGAGCAATCGGCGGGCTCGGACTTCATCAGCCAGAACTGCGGCGCCTCCATCGCGGGCATTCTGCGCCCATCACCACGACGGCGACAATGGCTTTCATGTCGACCCCCTCGCCCTCGTTCGCCGATCTCACCCCCTTTGTCGTGCTCGACGCGCTGGCCAGCCTGGGGCTGATCGGTGATGGACGGCTCATGGCGCTCAATTCGTTCGAGAACCGGGTCTACCTCGCGCACCTCGAGCACGACACGCTGCTGGCCGACTCGCAGCCGGCCATCGTGGTCAAGTTCTACCGGCCGGGCCGCTGGAGCATCGCCCAACTCGAGGAAGAGCACGCCTTTGCCCGCGAACTGGCCGACGACGAAGTGCCGGTGGTGGCTCCACTGGTCATCGATGGGAGCACGCTGCATCACCATGGGGGTTTCCACTTCAGCGTGAGCCCCCTGCGCGGCGGACGGCGGCCCGAATTGGAGCAGCGCGAGACACTGGCCTGGATCGGGCGGTTCATCGCACGGCTGCACAACGTCGGCGCGCGGCGACCGTTCGCACACCGCCCGGCGATCGACGTGCAGAGCCACGCAATGGAGCCACGCGCCTGGTTGCTGGCGCAGGGCGCACTGCCTCTGGAAGTGGAACGGGAATGGGCCACCGTGAGCCAAAATGCTATTGATTTGATAGCTGCTTCGGCACTGTGTTCGGAGGCTGACAGCGGCTTTGACTCAAATAAACCCGTCACGACCGCGCTGCGCCTGCACGGCGACTGCCATCCGGGGAACATCTTGTGGACACCCACCGATCGGCCCGGCGGCGGCCCGCACTTCGTCGATCTGGACGACTGCCGCTCGGGTCCTGCCATGCAGGATCTGTGGATGCTGCTGAGCGGCGAACCGGCGCAGCGCCAGCGCCAGTTGCGCGCGCTGCTGGCCGGCTATGAGCAGATTCGCACGTTCGATCGGCGCGAATTGGCGCTGATCGAGCCGCTGCGCACGCTGCGGCTGATTCACTACAGCGTCTGGCTGGCCCGGCGCCGGGACGACCCGGCGTTCGCACCGGCGTTTCCCGAGTTCGGGACACACGCTTACTGGCGCGAGCAGATCCAGGCACTGAACGGCCAGATCGAGGCCATGCTGGCGCCACCGCTGCTCGCCTGAACCCGGATGCGGCGCCAACACAACACCAGGAGCGCATGCGCCCGAAGGGCCGCTTGACGCTTTTTGACGACACTTCTACGATACTGACCTGCAAGTCAATTAAATGAGCGCTGTTCTTTCCCCCACGACGAACACCACGCACCGGACGCGCCGCAAGGACGCCCGGCCGGGAGAATTGCTCGACGCGGCGCTGGCCTTGTTCGTAGAAAAGGGCTTCGCGGCCACCCACGTGGAAGAAGTCGCCGCGCGCGCTGGCGTCTCCAAAGGCACGCTGTTCGTGTACTTCCCGAGCAAGGAAGAGCTGTTCAAGGCGGTGGTCCATGAAAACGCCAGCCGCCATCTGGAGCAGGCCTTTCACGAAGTCACCCAGTTCCAGGGTCCCAGCGCCGAGCTGCTGCGCGAGCTCCTACGTCGCTGGTGGACCCAATATGGGGCCACCCCGGCGGCAGGCCTGACCAAGCTCATGATGAGCGAAGCGGCCAACTTTCCCGAGCTCGCGCGCTACTACCTGGACGCAGTGGTGCGGCCGAGCAACGAACTCATGCGCCGCGTGCTGCAGCGGGGCATCGACAGCGGCGAGTTTCGCCCGGTGGATACGGCCGTGGTGGTGCGCCTGATCGCCGCCCCGCTGCTGCAATTGGTGACGTGGCTGCACTCCGTGGGGCCGTGCGAGTGCGAGGCCGCCCCACTCGATCCACTGACCGTCGTCGAACAGCACGCCGACATGCTGATCCGCGGACTGCACCCGGATACCCATTCATGAACCGCCGCACTCTGCATCGAATCCTGCTGTTGCTGGCCGTGGCCGCCCTGCTCGCCCTGGGCTGGCGCGGCTTCAACGCGCGCCAGGCGGCGCGCCAGTCCCAATTGGCGACCTCCAAGGTGCTGGTGGTGGAACTGCGCAACGCCGATCTGGCCCGTGCCGAGCCGCGAGAACTGGACAACACCCTGCCGATCGCCGGCACCCTGAAGGCGGTGCGATCGGCCATGGTGAAAGCGCGCGTGCCGGGGGAATTGCAGGGACTCACGGTGCGCGAAGGCGACAACGTGGGTGCGGGTCAGGTGATCGCGCGGATCGAACCGATCGAATACAGCGAGCGCCTGCGCCAGGCCGAGCGACAAGTCGACGCCGCCAGGGCGCAGTCCGAGATTGCCCAGCGCCAATTCGACAACAACCGCGCGCTGGTGGACCAGGGCTTCATCTCGCGCACCGCGCTGGACACATCGGCCGCGAGCTTGAACGCAGCGCTCGCCAACGTGCGCGCCGCGCAGGCGGGAGCGGAGATCGCACGCAAAGCCGTCGCCGACACCGTGTTGCGTGCGCCCATTGCCGGGCAGATCGCACAGCGGCTCGCGCAGCCGGGCGAGCGAGTGTCGCCCGATACCCGCATCGTCGAGATCGTCGATCCGAGCGAGCTCGAACTCGAGATTCCGCTCAGTCCCGCCGACTCGGTGGCCGTGCGCTTTGGCCAGCAGGCGACACTGACGGTCGAGGGCACCGCCAACCCGGTGACGGCCACGGTGGCGCGCATCAACCCGAGCGCGCAGCCAGGCAGCCGCAGCGTGATGGTTTACCTGACCGTCGCGTCCATCCCCGGACTGCGGCAGGGCCTGTTCGCCCAGGGCGAACTGGCGATTGCGCGCGCGTCAGCGCTGGCAGTGCCGCTGTCGGCGGTGCGCAACGACAAGTCCCAGCCCTACGTGCAGGTGATCGAGGGCAGCGGCGAACAGACGCGGGTGCTCTATCGTCCGGTGACGCTCGGCGCGCGCTCCAGCGTGAACGGCGACACGCTGGTGGCAATCACCAGCGGACTGACCGCCGGCGAGCGTGTGCTGCGCGGCAGTGCGGGCTCCCTGCAAAATGGCACCTTGGTGCGCATCGTGGACGCCGCTGCATCATGAGTCCGCCCAACGCTCCCGCGCACCCCTGGCCGGTCGCCGCCGAGCAGGCGGCCGCCAGTCATCCCCAACCGCTGCGCCGCTGACGCCTGGGCACGCGCTTCCATGTGGTTTACCCAGGTCAGCCTGCGCAATCCGGTTTTCGCCACGATGGTCATGCTGGCCTTCGTGGTGCTGGGACTGTTTGCCCTGCAGCGATTGCAGGTCGACCAGTTTCCCAACGTCGACCTGCCGGTGGTGGTGGTCACGGCCGAGTACCCCGGGGCGTCGCCTGCCATCGTTGAAAGCGAGGTAACCAAGAAGCTGGAGGAAGCGGTCAACTCCATCGCTGGCATCAGCGCCCTGACCTCGCGCAGCTACGAGAGCCAATCGGTGGTGATCATCGAGTTCCAGCTGTACGTGGACGGGCGCAAGGCGGCAGACGACGTGCGCGAGAAGATCGCCCAGGTTCGCCCGCTGCTGCGCGAGGAAGTCAAGGAGCCGCGGGTGCTGCGTTTCGACCCGGCCAACCGCCCGATCTGGGCGTTGGCGGTGCTGCCCGAAAGCACCGACGGCCGCCCCGCACCCAGCACGGTGGAACTCACCAGCTGGACCGACCAGGTGCTGAAAAAACGCCTGGAGAACGTGCGCGGCGTCGGTGAGGTGAAAGTGGTGGGCGGCACGCGGCGCGAGATCCACCTGTACCTGCAGCCCCAGGCGCTCGAGGCGCTGGGCGTCACTCCCGATCAGGTCATCGCCGCCGTGCGGGGGGACAACCAGGACCTGCCGCTGGGTACGGTGCGCACCCAGACCCAGGAACTGGTGGTCCAGCTCGAAGGGCGGGTCGAGCGACCGGAAGACTTCGGGCGCATCATCGTCGCCCGACGCGGTGGTTCGCCAGTCTTCCTCAGCCAAGTCGCCACGGTGAGCGACGGCGCGCAGGAGCTCGAATCGCTTGCGCTGTACAACGGCCAGCGCACGCTGCTGCTCACGGTGCAGAAGGCGCAGGACGAAAACACCATCGACGTCGTGGACGGCCTGGAAAAGGCCGTGACCCACCTGCGCGCGGAACTGCCGCCCGGCGTTCGCCTGGAGCCGGTCACCGACACCTCGCGCCCGATCCGCGTGGCGGTCGAGAACGTGCGCCAGACGTTGGTCGAGGGCGCACTGCTGACGGTGCTGATCGTGTTCCTGTTCCTGAATTCGTGGCGCTCGACGGTCATCACCGGTCTCACGCTGCCGATCTCGATCATCGGCACCTTCTTTTTCATGCAGTTGTTCGGCTTCACCATCAACATGATCACGTTGATGGCGCTGTCCCTGTGCGTCGGCCTGCTGATCGACGACGCCATCGTGGTGCGCGAGAACATCGTGCGTCACGCCCAGATGGGCAAGCACTCGTTCGACGCCGCGATGGAGGGCACGCGCGAGATCGGGCTGGCGGTACTGGCAACCACGCTGTCGATCGTCGCGGTGTTCCTGCCGATCGGTTTCATGCAGGGGATCATCGGCAAGTTCTTCCACGAGTTCGGCATCACGGTGGTGGCGGCGGTGATGATCTCGATGTTCGTCAGCTTCACACTCGACCCGATGCTCTCCTCGGTCTGGGAAGACCCGAGCATCCACGGTCGCACGCCGGGCAGCGCCGAGAGCCTCTATGACCGCACCATCGGCCGCGTCACCGGCTGGTTCGAGCGCGCCACCGAGTCACTGGCCGAAACCTACCAGCGCGTGCTGTCATGGTCGCTCGGGCACCGCGCGTTCACGCTGCTCGCGGCCGCGGGCATCTTTGCCGCCAGCGTGGCGATGGTGCCGCTCCTGGGCACCGAGTTCGTGCCCAAGGCCGATTTTTCCGAGACCAACGTCGCCTTCTACACGCCGCAGGGCTCGTCGATCGAAGCCACCGAGGCCA
>CAZGOL010000033.1:0-20129 GCA_964527755.1 uncultured Ottowia sp. | reverse complement strand
TGCGACGCCTGCTCCTGCGGCGTCACGGGCTCGAGCACGTCCTGCAACAGCCACAGCCCCTGGCGCCAGTCGCGTCGCGCCGACTCGCCACGGCGTTGCAGGCGCTGGCGTTCATCGACCTCCGTCAGCGCCAAATTGAGCTGGGCGACGGGCAGCAACAACCGATGCAAGGCATCGAGTCCGGCCCACAAGCGTCCCTCAGCCAGCAGGATCTGCGTGCGCCGGCCCCGAAGTTCAAGCGCACGGCCCGTCAGCAGCCACGCCTCGTCAGACAGCGCAACGCTGCCCATGGCACCGCCGGTGGCAATGTCTTCGGTCCCCAGAAACAGCGCGGCATCGGCCGGCACATCCAGCCACAGGATGCCCCCGGCACTCGCCACCCGCCGATGGGCGGCCACCGCGCAGGGCTGGTCGAACTCCAGCGTCTGCTGAATCATCGGCGCGGGCACCACCCAGCGCGCCAGCGCTTGCAACAACACACCGACCCACCGATCGATCACGGCGGCCAGTTCGCCTGCATCATCCGCCAGGCCCTTGATCTGCTCGCGCGCGAGCCGGCGCACGGCCGAGTTGACATGCGGCACGGCCAGCAGCGTGTACTGGCCGCCCTGCCCGAGAGCAGACGCCCGGCCCACACCCAGCAGCAGGCTGCCCGCCTGCACGCTGGCGAAATGCCGGCGCACGCCTGCACCCCGATCTTCATCGGCGTGGACCACGAACAATTCGATGCTGCCGGATTCGAGCCACCAGCAGCGATCGGGATCATCCAGCGCAAAGGGCGTGTTGCCCGCCACCGGCACCAGCGCGCTGGCATCGAGCAGCGCGCGCAGCGCGGGGCCACAGGGCGGTGCGGCTTCAGTTTTCGATGAGGCCACGATAAATACCGCCCAGTTGCATCAATTGCTGATGGTTGCCGCGCTCGATCACACGCCCGCGATCGAGCACGATGATTTGATCGCAGTCTCGTATCGTGCTCAGCCGGTGCGCAATGATGATGCAGGTGCAGCCACGCCGGCGCAGGTTGGCCATGATCGACTGCTCGGTCAGCGTGTCGAGCGCGCTGGTGGCCTCGTCCAGGATCAGCACAGAGGGATTGCCGGTCAGAGCCCGCGCAATTTCCAGGCGCTGGCGCTGCCCACCGCTGAAGTTGCGCCCGTCCTCCTCCACCCGGGCGTCGTAGCCACCGCGTCGGCTGCTGATCACCTCGTGGATCATCGCGTCCTGCGCCGCCTGGGCGATGCGCTCCAACGGCATGGAATCGTCCCACAGGCTAAGGTTGTCGCGCACGCTGCCTTCAAACAACACGATCTCCTGGTCCACCACCGCCAGCGAACTGCGCAGCAGCGCGCGAGGCCACTGCGTGAACGGCTTGCCGTCGAACAGGATCTCGCCCGACCACGGCTGCATCAGCCCGCTGATCAAGCGCCCCATGGTGGATTTGCCGCTGCCCGACCCACCCACCAGCGCGATGCGGCTGCCCGGTGGCAGGTTCAGGTCCAGCCCGTCGATCAGCGGGGGATCGAGCGGCGAATAGCCCGCCCGGATACCACGCAGTTGCACATGGCCCGGCAGGTGCGCGCCGTGCTGAGTCGGCACGTCCGGCTCGGGTTCGAATTCGGGTGCGAGCGGGTGGTGCAGGGTGTCATCGACCTGGGCCAGCGGCCCCTGGGCATTGCGCATCGCCGTGACGATCTCCATCAGCTCGTTGATCGGCGTGGTGAAGGAGCCGACGATGACCGTGAACGCGACCAGCATGCCCACGGTGAGCTCATCGTCCATCACGAACAGCCCGCCCAATGCCAGCACCACCGCGCTGGTGAGCGCGGCCGTCAGGGCCGGCAAGGAACCGAGCAGGGTCTGCAGGTGCAGCACCTTCTGCTGGGCGTTGACGAACAGAACCTGCAGGCCCGACCACTTGGAAAAGAACACGTCGTCGGCGCCGGTCGCCTTCAGCGTCTCGATCATCTGCAGGCCCTGCATCACCTTGCCGCTCATCTTCACGGCGTGCAGCGCGATGGTTTCCGACGATTCGCCCAGGCGCCGGCGCAGGTACCAGAACACCAGTGCATTGACCGCTCCGAGCAGCACGCAGGCGAGCGTGAGCCAGACGTGGTACTGGACCATCAGCGCGGTAAAGAACACCAGCGTCGTGACCCCCACCGCCAGCTGCGTCAGGTTGCGCGATGCGAGGCTCGCAACCTGCTCGGCGAGCGGCAGGCGCGCGCTGACCATCCCGCTGTAGCGCTGCATGAAAAAGTTGCTCGGCAGGCGCAGGATGTGCCAGGCCAGGCGAGCGCTCAGCACCAGGCCCAGTTTGGCGTGCAGGCGCGCGATCAGGTGCATGCGCAGCCAGGTGACCAGGCACAGCACCAGCGCCGCCGCGCCCATGGCCAGCAGCAGCGGCACCAGCCAGTCATTGAGTCGCCCGATCAGCAGGTCATCGATGAAGACGCGACTGAAGGCGGGCGTGATGAGACCGATCACCACCACCAGCACCCCGAGCACCAGCACCGCCGCGAGCGCCACCCACGAATCGCGCACCAAGTCAAGGAGCGCCGGCAGCACGCGTCGCCGACTGCCCCCGGTCTCGAACGCCGGCATCTTCTCGAACACCAGCGCAATGCCGCTGAACATGCCGTCAAAGTCTTCGGCACTCACCTTGCGCCGCCCGTTGGCCGGGTCATTCAGATAGGCCCAGCCGGGCTCGGTGCCCTCCAGCACCACGAAATGGTTCATGTCCACGAACAGGATCGCGGGCAGGCTCAGAGCCTTGAAGTCGGCCGGATCAAGCCGCAAGCCCTTGGCCTGCAAGCCCAGGCTGCGCGCAGCCTTGACGATGTTGATTGCCTTGCTGCCATCGCGCGAGACGCCGCACATCACGCGCAAGGTCTCCAGCGGCACCCAACGGCCGTGGTAGGCCAGCACCATGGCGAGCGCCGCCGCGCCGCATTCGAGTGCCTCCATCTGCAGCACGGTGGGCGTGCGTACGCGCCGCGTGCGTGGCAGCCGGGCTGCGCGGGGCTCTGGCGCGTGGCCGGTAAGAGCGTCCATCGAAACTACCGCACGCCCAGCCAGCGCAGGATGTAATCGAACGCGGGCAGCGCCAGGCTGATCACGCGCTTGCGCTGCACCACCATGTCGGCGCTCGCGATCGTGCCGGCATCGATGCTGATATCGGGTCCACCGCCTGAAGACCAGCGGTATCCGCTGTGGGTTGCCGCGTCAGGCTGCAGCTCGAGCTCCACCTCGAAGGGTGCGCCGCTCCTGAGGATGGTGTCCGCCATCGCCGCGTTGCCAAGCCGGCGCACGATGCCTTCGCGGCTGGAAGGAATCGTCGCCACGTTCAACACCGTGGCGCGAATGAACCCGTCTTTTTGGACCTGCGTCGTGGATGGCATCACGTGCGCCGCCATACCGGGGCGGACCTTCTTGCCGTCCTGGTTGGGCACGAACATGATCGCGTGCAGCGTGGCATGCGCGTGCTCGCCGCTGGTGACGCTGGGCAGCAGCCGCATCACCGTCTGGCCCGGGCTGACCAGATCGCCGATATTGACGTTGAGATCGACCACCACACCGTCGGCAACGGCCTTGAGCGTGCGGTTGCGCTCGTACTCACGCTGCATGTTCTCGCTCTCGCGCGTGAGCTCCTGCACCCTGAGCTGCGCGTCCTGCACCTCCTGCGCCTTGCGAAGGTCCTCCCCGCGCTGCTGCACCAGCAACTCCTCGCGGTCGTTGTGCGCACGGGCGATGCGGCTGTCGATCTCGGCCAACTGGGTCTCCACCTCGTTGAGCTTGCTGGTGGTGGCAAACGCCTTGTCCAGCAACGCCTGCACGTCGCGCCGACGCTGCACCATCACCTTGCGCTGCTCTTGCAGTTGATCGAGCTGTCGGGCCAGTGCATCGCGCTTGGCACTGAGCAAGTCGCCCTGCACCGCGCGGACGTTGTCATAGGCCGACTGGCGCGCCTGCAGCACCGCACGCGCCTCCTCCAGTCCGGCCCGCTTGGCCGCCAGTGCATCGCGCGATGCATCGCGCTGCAGCATCATCACGTCCTGCCCCGCCCGCACCCGCGCGCCCTCTTCCACCAGGATGGCCTGTACCCGCCCGTCGCTGGGCGAGCTGATCACCGCCACGCCTTGCGAAGACAGCAGGATCCCCTGTCCTTGCACCGTCACCGGGGCCGTCGCAAGCACGCTCCAGACCAAGCCGCCCACCACCAGCAGGGCCACCGTCGCAACGCCCAGCGCGTGCATCGGCCGCACGACGCGCAGCGTCTGATCGAGCTGATCCGGATTGGCGATCTTGTCGAGCGCCACCTGGCGAAACAAGCCGCTCATCGCCCGATCAGCACACTGCGAATCAGCAGATCCAATACCCGTTGCACGGCCGCCTTGCCATCGCCGTCGACGACACCGCCGGTCACCAGCTCCAGTTGCGCATCGTCCAACTCGCCGTTCGCCAGCCGTGCGTTGCTGGCGCCAGCCAGTGCAATGTCGAGTGCACTGGCCGCATCGGGCGCCATGCGGATCGAGACCCCGCCCGGCACCTGAAAACCCACGGCGGCCAGCGCCGTCCGGGTGTCCTGAAAAGCCAGACGATAGAAATCGCGGTCTTTCTGACATCGATCAAAGAATCGCCGCACGGCCTCACTGTCTTGTGAATCACGGTCTTGCTGCATAGGAACCCTTCGGTTGAAATCCGGGTCGCTCACCGGTGGCACGCCCAGCCGATGCACCCGGACGAGCCGTTCGGTCAAAACCATCGCACAGGACGCCAGTCCGCACAAGAGCGTCCCTGTTCGGCGCCCGCCTTTTGCTTGCCCCGGTCACCCAGACCCAGTATTTTTCGACAACCGCATCGTTTTCAAACACACCATGACCCAGACCGCAAAGAAGCTGCTGATCCTTGCGGATGACCATCCGCATGTGCGCAGTGCGCTCGAACGGCTGGTCAGAGATCTGCGCGAACACATCGCCCTCTACAGCGCGGAAAACCCGCAAGCGCTGCAACCGCTGGCCAGCAAGCGCATTGCCGACGCCCAGTTGCTGACGTTTGCCGACATACGCCTGGACCCCGGACGCACCTCGCTCGAAGCGCCGCCCGAGTACGCGCCGGAGGCAGCGGGGCAGGACAGCGCCCCGCTGATGGTGGTCTCTACCCAGGAGCAGGGCATCACCGCCAGCTGGATCGTGGCGATGCCTGGCAGCGACACTGCGCGCGAGCGTGTGCGATTTGAAGAAGCGATCAACCAGCGCGGGGTGGCGCTCGAGCTGATCCGAAGCCTGAAACCCGACAAGGCGGCGGCCGACAACGACGGCGCGCGGTCTGAACCGAACCTGGACAGCCTGACGCGCGCCGGCCTCACGCAACGCCAAGCCGAAGTGATGCTGCTCCTGGCCAACGGCCTCACCAACAAGGAGATCGCACGCAAGCTCGACATCTCCGAATGGACGGTTCGCCACCACGTGAGCGCCATCCTGGAATGCCTCGAAGTAAGCAATCGCGGGCGAGCGGCGCAACTGGCACGCCAACTGGGGTATGCCTGAACGGCATGCCGCAGCCGTGGCCACACGCCGCGGCTGGCCATGGCCCCGCGCCGCATCACCGGGCGCAGCAACGATCCCGGCAGTTCCTTGCTCCGATTGCACCGCACACTTGAAACCCGAGTCGGCCATGAGCAGGCGCTGCAACCGGATGGGCAGGGTGGTGGCGATGGCACCGGTCATCGCGGGTCCCATCAAGGCTGGGTGGAACGCAACACCAAGGCGGTTCGCTCCGGCTGCTGCCCGCAGTGGTTTTCATCGGCGCCGATTGACATGGTCATTGATGATCCAGCCAGCGGCGAATGCGGCCGCGGAAAGCACCAGCCCACCCGCAGCCGTGACCACCACCGAGCCCACCACAATCGATGCCACCGTGAGCATCAAGCCGCCCACCGCAGGCTCGAGCTCGGCGTCGGCGAGTTCCCGCACGCCCGCGCCCGGCCGTGGCGCTGGTGCCTCCAGCGCCAGACCCTGGCGGCGGGCGGCACGCTGTATCAGCTCGGCCGCTTGCGTGGCCGATTGCGCGGCCTCAAGACCTTGCCTGAGTGCCCGATCGGACTCGACGAGCTGACCAATCTGACGCATCACGTCCAACCACTGGCGCAACGCCTGGGTATCGAGCGGCAGACCATGACGCTGCGCTGCATCGGCCAGCGTACCGGTGATCTCGGCGATATCCTGCCCCGGGTGCAGCGCCTGCTTCAGGCCAGGCTCGACCTCGAACACCCTCTGCAGTTGGGTGGACAGGGTGGTGGCGGCGGGATCGGTCATCGTTGACTTCATCACGGTCGGGTTGAACTGGACATGCTTGCAATGCAGGTGGTGGGCATGCATCGGCAGATGGCTCTCATGTGCCATTCGGACCGGCATGGACACCAAAGCATGGTCATTGGCGCTTGCGCGGAAAGTAGTTGACCGGCACGTCGAAGCGCGCCTGCGCGAACTCGCCTGCCAGCCGGTCATGCACGGGCTGCAGTTGCTCGAACCTCTGGGTTCGGACCAGCAGGAGTCCGATGTCCGGGTAGATGTTGATCTCGATTCCGGGCAAGCCCAGGGCCTTCACGCTCGCCGCCATGCGCTCCAGATCGGGGCCGACGACCATCAGGTCGTTGAGGCTGACACCGACGAGGTTGTCGGACTCGCGCATCACGAAGGTTTGAGTGGACACGGCGCCCGCCTTGCGTGTCAGTGCCTCTTTGGGCAGCGCCTGCTCGGGCACCGCGCGCAGCGCCTGCGCACCGATGCGCACGCTGGCCGTGCCCTGGGCCGCGTTTACCACGTTGGCCGGCGCGGGCTTGCCTTGCACGGCCGTTTGCGCCAGTGCGAGATCGCTGGCGCATCCCAGCGCCACGGCCAGGGCGATCAGGGCGGATGTCTTGCTGCGTGTGTTCATGATCGTCTTTCCTCGATGCGTTGGGATCAATGGCCGTAGATGCGCAGGGACCAATGCTCCAGCAGTGCCTGCGTGCCGGCATCGCCGCGGCCATTGACGTCGACGATGCGCAGCGTCCAGCTGCCTTGCGCCGGCTCGTCGTAGAAGGCGCTGGAGGCGAGCGTGAGTTGCTTGGCGATCGTCGTGGTCTGGAACGCGTTGTGCGCGGTCATCAGGACGCTGCGGGTGCCCGATGGCGAGATCAACTCGATGCCCAGATCACCCAGCCGCGCGTCACCGTCGATCGCCAGGCGCAGTTGGACTGCTTCGACGGTGATTGCTTCAGCGACCAGGGTGCGCGTCAATCCCGCCACACTGGACACCGGGATGGGCAGCGCCGACGCCGGCGTGTCCCTGATCCAGCGACTGCTTGACATGGCGCCGCTCAGGTGCGTGCTGGTGGCGCGTGCCGCTTGCACCGCCGCGGTCGCGTCGACCAGCCCATACCCGTACCAGTTGCTGAACCACAGGCCTGCACCATTGCGCACCCAGCCGGGCTCGGCCACGTAGCCGCCATCGGCCAGAGCCAGCGTCACCGGGGTCTGCGCCGCATCGACGCGCCGCGCCGTGCGTACCAGGATGCGGCGAATGTCACGCCACGTCAGCTGGGGGTTGGCTTGCAGCATCAGCGCCACCACGCCGGTCACGGTGGGTGCCGCGGCCGAAGTGCCGTTCATGGTCGAGACGTAGTCGCATTGCGGATTGAGTTGGGTATTGATGGGGGTACCCGGACGGTTGAAGTCGTTGCCATACTTGCTGTCCTCGAGGCCGGCGCGCGAGTAGCCCATGGCGCAGCCGGCGATGTCGGTCGTCATGATGGCGGGGCCGGCTTCGGCGGCCGATGAAGGTTCGGCCCGGCCGAACTCGCCACCCAGGCCGGCCACCATCACGGCGGCGCCGGCCGACGAATACGACGACCTGACCCCGCGCGCATTGACGGCGCCGATCACGGCCACTTGCGGCATGGTGTTGTACGGATCGAACGAGGGGTTCTGGCAACTCAGCCCGTGTTCGTTGGCGGGACCACACTGCCCCGAATCCGCTCCCCCAACCGAAAACGACTCGAAATCGTTGCCCGCGCTCTTGATCAGCAGCGCGCCCTTGCCATCGCGCAGGTTGGCAAGACCCGCGATTGGCGCCCTCTCGACGTCGATATCCCCTTCAATGGGTGCCCCCGGTGCGATACCGAAGGATCCGTTGAAGATCCAGGAATCGGCACTGAAACGCGCGCCGCCATAGGCTTCAATGTCCATTTTGGGATCCGAAGCGTCACAGCGTTGGCCGCAATCGAGGACGTTGGCGCCGCCCAGCCTGGCCTCGGGCGCGACGCCGCGCCCGCCGACGCCGTTTTCCGCCACCGCCGCGATGATGCCGGCCACCGCCGTGCCGTGCGCATCATCCGGTTTGGCGGGGGTTGGATCGTCGGGGTCCACGGCCCGTGTATCGAAGTTGTACAGGCGGCGCGAGTCCACGTTGGCCGCCAGGTCGGGGTGGCGGATGTCCAGGCCATCGTCGAGCACCATCACCTTGACACCCTGTCCCGTCGAGCCATGCACGAACAGGTCGCCGATGTTCAAATCGATGCCGGGCGTACCGGCTTCGGATGAAAAATTGCTTTGACCGGTGTTCGCCAGGTGCCACTGGTACGGGTACAGGGGATCCGTGAAACCCGACTTGGTCAGGTCTCCCGTCCCCTGCCCCTGCATGGAAGCGGTCGGCTCTCCCCCCCCTCCACAGCCAGAAAGCACGGACGCAAGCAGCGCGCAATACAACGCTCGTTTGGCAATCATCGTTTCACCCCGCAAATTGAGAAGGACCGCAGCCACGTGTCAGGGAGTCGATCGGGGCCGATGAACGGCGCCACGCCCGTGGCTGCCGCGTCGTGGCTCGGGATCGACGCCTGCACGCTTCAGTTCAACTGTATGCAAACGTGACTCGCGTGACAATAGCTCTTGTGAGCCATAGTTCACGGCGCAGCCGGCGGCACGCTCAGCGAGCTTGATCGTGCGCTTGGTTCGCCGGCGTGGAGGGTGCGAGCCCCTCTTCGGTGCGCGCCTGGAGCGCGCGCACCAGCACCTTGAAATCGGGCGAGGCGTGCAGCACCTGGCGCCCCGCCTCGATCAGCGCGTCCACTTCCTGGGGCGGGAGCGAAAACGCCGTCTCGACCCTCAGCAGGCTGCGCCGCTGCTCGATGGGGGCGTCGCGCAGGTTGACCCGGATCACATGGATCTCGGCGCCATGCGCAAAGGCATCGGCCCCTGCCGAGCGAACCGGCGCCTCGATTTCCCGGTGCCAGGCCTGCACCACGTCCCGCAGGTACTCCTGCGTCTCGTTGGTGGCGCGCGCACCGGCGCCAAACAGCAGCGCATCGGCGACATCGAGCATGCCGGGCACTTCATCGATCAGGTCGAGGTTGCGCGTCGGCTCCCGCTCGGCGTTGACCACCACCAGCACCACCTTGCGCACGCTGCCTGGCGGGATGTCGACCTCCCGGAACGTCTCGCGCAGCCCGCCGCTGAGCAGCGCCCGGTCCAGCAGTCGCTGCACCCCCAGGTTGTCGGCGAGGCCGCCGTCGACCAGATGAATGAAGGGACGCGCGCCCGAGTCCAGATACTCGTTGATCTGTGCACGGTACATGCGCTGGCGGTAGCTGGTCTCTGCGCCTGGGTTCATGCCGGCCGCGCGGGTCACGGTCGCCGCCACTTCCGCGGGACATTGGCCGGCGTAGTTGCGCACCGTCAACGGGCTGAGCGCGATCGGCACCGCCGACGAGGCGGCCACGGCGAACGACAGCGGCACGCTGCCCAGATCCGAGCAGATCAGCGCGAACTGATCCCAGGTGAACTCGAAACCGTTGCCGCGTGTCAGGTCGGTCGCGGTCACGATGAGCTGCGGATGGCGCGGGTTCTTTTCCAGGTCGGCAAAGTTCAGGCCGCGGTACAACTCGTCGAGCTGGCC
This sequence comes from uncultured Ottowia sp., assembly GCA_964527755.1. Taxonomy (GTDB): domain Bacteria; phylum Pseudomonadota; class Gammaproteobacteria; order Burkholderiales; family Burkholderiaceae_C; genus Ottowia. The sequence goes on along the minus strand of CAZGOL010000033.1, from coordinate 10,196 downwards.
TTGCAGCAAGTTGGAGCGGCCATACCAGGGCGAGGTCAGATCGTGCAGGCTGCCCGGGTGCATCAACAGCGAGACCAGGCCGCTCTGGAAATCGCGCTGCAGGAATTCCGACTCGAATCGCGGCAGGCCGTCACGGCCGAATGCCGCGTAGTACGTCGCGACGATGGAGCCACCCGAGACGCCACTGATGAGATCGGTTGCATCCAGCAGCGTCAGGTGCTTGTCATTCCACTCGAAATGCACGTCGTCCAGCGCGCGCAACACGCCATAGCCGAAGGCCGCCGCCCGCGCCCCGCCGCCCGAGATGGTGACGGCCATCACCAGACTCGGATCGCGCGTCTCGTTGATGTGCGCCGCGTCCACCTGGCTGGGTTGCATCGGGGTGTTGATCCAGGGACGCAGCGTCGAGCAGGCCGACAACAGCATCACGGCGGCCAGCATGCCCAGCCGGCGACCACGGCATGCGGCCCGACGCCACCCCCACTCCACGACGCGATCGTGCTTCATCCAGCCCATTGTATGGAGCCATTCCAGCAGCCGGGCCGCCCGCATCGAACCGTCAAAATGTTGCATCCGCAGGACCGGCGAGCGTGCACGGGCCGCATAAACTGGCTTGGTGGTTGCTTTTTCCGAATGGATGTTCTGGCGGGTCTGTGCGGGCGCCGTGGTCGCGCTGGCGCTGGCCGGTTGCGCCAGCCTGGGCGAAGACGCCGGCCCGCCCGCAGCCGCCACCAGCCGAACCGATCCGGCGGCTGCAACGACGGCGTTCGGGCTCCGCGTCGAAGCCGACGACCCGGCGTTGCGCGAACTCGTCGAGCGCCACACCGTGCTGCGTCAGTACCAGGCGCTGACGGACCTGGATCCAGCCGAAGCACAGCGATTGATGGTGCTGGCCGAGCGCGATGCGCGTCAGTTGCTGGCCACCCAGGGCCACTTCAGCCCCCGCGTGACGGTGCGACGCGAGGACATCCACGGCGCGCAGCCAGGCTTCGTGATCGCCTTCGAGCCGGGCCCGGCGACCACGGTGAAACAGGTCGACATCACGTTCGAAGGCGACCTGGCCACCAGCAGCGATCCGCAGGCCGTCGCGCAGCGCGAGGCCATCGCCCGCGACTGGTCGCTGGATGCGGGTCGCCGCTTCACGCAGGAGCGCTGGGACGAGGCCAAGACCGGCGCGCTGCGCGAACTGGTGGCCCGCCGCTACCCGAAGGGACGCATCAGCCACAGCGTGGCCGACATCGACGCCCCCGCGGCGCAAGCGACCCTGGGGCTGCGGCTGGATTCGGGCTCGCCGTTCCACCTGGGCAAGACCACCGTCCAGGGCGCCAGTCGCTACCCGCCGGAGCTCGCCGAGCGCCTCTCCTGGCTGCGACCGGGTGACGTGTACGACCAGAAGAAGCTGGTCGACGCGCAGCAGCAACTGGCAGTCAGCGGCTACTACGACTCGGCCTACTTCAGCATCGACCCCGAAGGCGATCCGGCGGCCGTGCCCGTGACCGTGGCCGTGACCGAAGCCAAGCGCCACAAGGTGCAGTTCGGCGCGGGCCTGAGCACCGACAGCGGCCCGCGACTGACGTTCGACTACCGCGACAACACCGTGGCGGGCACCACCTGGCGCGCCGACGGCAAGTTCAACCTGGATCGCAAGCAGCCGCTGCTGCAGTTCGAACTGACGTCGCTGCCCGACGCCGACGGCTGGCGCCGCGCGGCGCTGGCGCGCACGATGCGCCAGGACGACGGCGTGCTGAGCACGCTGTCCCGGACGGTGCGCGTGGGTCTGATCAAGACCGAGGAGCGCACCGAGCGCAACGTCTACCTGCAGTACGAGCGCGCCACCGTCTCCGGATCGGGCACCGCCGCGGTTGCGGGCGCACTGCTGGGCGATGGGGCGGCCATCAGCCTCAACCACGCCTGGACCAGCCGCCAGTTCGACCAGATGCCGGTGCCCCGGGGTGGCCACGGCCTGAGCCTGGAGCTGGGCGCGGGCCTGACCACGCTGGGGCCGCGCAAGCCGTTCGCGCGCATCGACGGGCGCTGGCTCGGCATCGTGCCGGTCGGCGGCGGCGCCAGCCGCGTACAGCTGCGCGCCCAAGCCGCCGCCGTGCTGGCCAGCCAGCGGGCGCGCCTGCCCTCGACCTACCTGTTTCGCACCGGCGGCGACACCACCGTGCGCGGTTACGCCTATCGCAGCATCGGCGTGCCCGTCGGCGACGGTCTGGTCGCTCCCGGGCGCTACCTGGCCGTGGCAAGCGCCGAATGGCAGCGCCCGATCCTCCAGGAGCGCTACCCCGGCCTGCTCGAGCACGTGCTGTTCGTCGACGTGGGCAGCGTCGCCAACCGCGCGCAGGACCTGCGTCCGCGCTGGGGCGTGGGCACCGGCGTGCGCCTGATCACACCCGTCGGCCCGATGGAGCTGGCGCTGGCCTATGGCCTGAAGACGCGCCGGTTGCGGCTCCACCTGAACGTCGGCTTCGTGTTCTGATGGCCAATTCTGAACCCCGCAATACTATCGATACGATAGCTGCTTTGGCAGGACCATCAAGGTCTGAACCCGAAAACGGCATGAAACCAATATCGCGCCCGCACTGGTGGCGACTGCTGCGTGCCGTGTTGGCGGGGGTGCTGGCGCTCGCGCTTGCGGCCGCGGGCGGCTTGTGGTTGTGGGCCGGCAGCGAGGGTTCGCTCGCCACCGCGATCGCCTGGGCCGCCCAGCGTCTGCCCCTGGCCGCCGAGGGCGTTACCGGCACCCTGCGTGCCGGCGGCACGGCGCAGCGCCTGACGTGGCGGCAAGGCGGCCTGCGCGTCGAAATCGAGCAGGCCGAACTGCGCTGGCGCCCCGCGGCCCTGCTCGCCCGGACGCTGCAGATCGAGCAGTTGAGCGCCCGGCGCGTGGTGGTCGACGACCAGCAACCCGCCGGCCAGGGCGCGAGCGGTCCACCCGAACCGCCAGCGCTGCCGCTGCACCTTCGAATTGCCGCCTGGCGCGTCGGCGAGCTGCACTGGGTCGGCCCGCCGCCCTTCGACGCGCACGACGTGGCGGGCCGTTTTGCCTTCGACGGCGCCACGCACCGCCTCGAGCTGGACCGTGCCCGGGTCGCCGGCGGCAGCTGGCGCCTGCGCGCCGCGCTGAGCGCACACGCGCCGCTGCGCATCGACCTCGCACTGGCCGGCGCGCTGGCGGCGCCCGTGCCCGGTGGCGACGCGCCGCTGCCGTTCACGCTCCAGGCGACGCTGCGCGGACCGATCACCGAGATGCAGGCGCAGGCGAGCCTGCTTGCCGCGCCGCCCGCGCCCGGCGCGCCGACGCCCGCCATGCCCGCGCTGCCGCCCCTGGCGGGATTGGCGGCGATCGCCCGGACCGGCGGCCCGGCCACGACACCGGGCGCCGGCGTCGGCCCCCAGCCGGCCGACGATCAGGCAGCGGTGCAGCTCGACGCGCGCATCACCCCTTGGGCGGGGCAGCCGCTGCCCGAGGTCCATGCACGCCTGCAGGCGCTCGACCTGCGCGCCCTCTGGGCCCAGGCCCCGCACACGCGGTTGAGCGGCGCACTCGACCTGGCGCCGCTGCCCGGCACCGACACACCCGGTTGGGCCGTGACGGCCGATCTGGCCAACGCCAACGCCGGCCCCTGGGACCACCACAGCCTGCCGGTGGCCGAAGCGCTGGCCGATCTGACCTGGCGGGACGGCACCGCCACCGTGCGCACGCTCAAGGCGCGCGTGGCGGGTGGCACCGTGGAGTCGACCGGGCAGTGGAGTCGCCCGGGTCGCACGCCCGCCACCGGCAGTTGGCGCATCGACACCCGCGTCAGCGGCATCGATCCGGGGCAACTGCATACGGCGCTGGCGCCATGGCCTGTCGACGGCACGGCACAGCTCGAAGGCACCGGCGCGAGCATCGACTTCGCGCTCGAGGTGCGCGCCCGGAGCGAACGCGGTGCGGCGCCGGCCGAACCGACCCCCGCCGAGCGGGTGGCCGACGACCTGCGCGCCCTGCGCCTGCGCGGCGCGAGCGCCCGGGGCCGCTGGGACGGCGGCCAGCTCGCGCTGGAGCGCCTGCGCGTGACCACCGACGACGCCGAACTGGCCGGCAGCGCCAGCTTGCACACCGCAGAGAGCGACCCCGCCGACGTGCTCGGCGGCCGGGCCGATCTGCGTTTCACGGCGCCGGGCATCCAGGCGCAGGCGAACGGCGAGCTCTACGCCCGCCGTGGGGGCGGCACCGTGCGTGCCGACCTCGCCAACGCCGCCCGCGCGCTGGCGTGGCTGAACTCGGTCCCCGGCGGCGCGGCCGTGGTGGCCGGCGCGCAGGCGCGCGGGCGCGCCACCATCCAGGCGCGCTGGAGCGGCGGCTGGCGCGACCCCGCGGTGCAGGCTGCCCTGACCGTGCCCAATCTGGACTGGCACGCACCGGGCGACGCACCGCCCCAGCAGTGGCGCGACGGACAGATCGAGCTGGACGGACGTCTGGCGCAGGCGCGGCTTTCCGCCCAGGGGCGCGTCAGCCAGGGCGCACGCCGGCTCGAACTGATGCTCACCGCCAGCGGCGGGCGCGCCACATCCCCGGCGGGCGCCGCCCCATCGCCCTGGCGCCTGTCGGTGGCCCGGTGGCAAGCGGGCGCCAGCGACCCGGCCCTGGGACCGGGCACCTGGCGATTGAGCAACCGCGGCCCCGTGACACTCGCCTGGTCGCCCGCGCAGGGCGGTCGGCTCGACGTGGGCGCGGGTGAGCTGACCATCACCGCACCGGCGCCGGCGCCCGGCCAGCCGGTGCTGGTGGCCTGGGGTCCACAGGCCTGGCACGGCGGCGAGCTGACCACCAGCGGACGGATCGCCGGCGTGCCACTGCAATGGGCCCAGCGGATCGCCGGCACGCGGTGGCCGGACGCGACGCCGAGTGGCGATGTGCTCTTCGACGGGACGTGGGATGCCGCGCTCGGGCGCGAGCTGCGCCTGAACGCCCGGTTGGCCCGGGCCAGCGGCGACCTGTCGCTGATCGCCATCGACCCCGATACGGGCGTGCGCACCCGCGTGGCGGCCGGGCTGCGCCGCGCCAGCCTGGAGCTGACCGGCGCCGGCCCGGCACTGCAGCTGCGCCTCGGCTGGGACAGCGAGCACGCCGGCCAGATCGACGGCGTGGTGCACACCGAGCTGGCGGCCGCGCGCGACGGCGCCGGTCCGGTGCGCTGGTCGTGGCCCGAGAGCGCGCCGCTGCGGGGCGAACTGAAGGCGCGCCTGCCGCGGATCGACGCCTGGGCGGTGCTGGCGCCGCCCGGCTGGCGGCTGCGCGGCACGCTGGCGCTCGATGCGCGCGTGGACGGCACGCGCGCCGCGCCCACCCTCGTCGGCACCCTGGCGGCCGACGACCTGGCGTTGCGCTCGGTGGTCGATGGCATCCAGTTGCAGGGCGGTCGCCTGCGCGCGCACCTGGCGGACACGCGCCTGGTGATCGACGAGTTCTCGTTGCGCGGCGCCGGGGCCGGGTCCGAGGGTGGGCGCCTGCAGGCCAGTGGCGAGGCCGGCTGGATCAACGGGCGGGCGCAGGCGCGGCTCACGGCCACCCTGGAGCGGCTGCACGCCAGCGTTCGCCCCGATCGCGACGTCACCGTCTCGGGCCAGGTGAGCGCCACGCTGGCCGCGCGCACGCTGCAGGTCGACGGGCGCCTGCACGTCGACCAGGCGCGCATCGCGCTGCCCGATGACAGCCGGCCGCAACTGGGTGACGACGTGGTGGTCCACGGTGCCGACGGCGCGGCCCGTGCCCGCCAGCAGGCCAGCGGCACACCGGCCACCTCCGCGGCTTCGGATCCTGCGGGGGCGATCGGCGCCCGGGTGAACGTGCAGATCGATCTGGGCAACGACTTTCGCGTGCGCGGAATGGGCATCGACACCTTGCTGGCCGGCACGCTGGCGCTCACCGCTGGCGGCCCGCCCGGCACGCCACCGCACCTGACCGGGGAGGTGCAGACCCGGGGCGGGCGCTTTCACGCGTACAGCCAGAACCTGGACATCACGCGTGGGCGCATCACGTTCACCGGCCCGCCCGACAACCCGCGGCTGGACATCATCGCGCTGCGTCCCAACTTCGCCAGCGACCAGAAGGTGGGCGTGCAGGTGGCCGGCAGCGCGCTGCTGCCGCGGGTGAACCTGTACGCCGACCCCGGCCTGCCCGACAACCAGATCCTCGCCTGGCTGCTGCTGGGTCGCCCGGCCCCCGCCACCGGCGCCGAGGCGGCGATGCTGCAATCGGCGGCGCTGGCGCTGCTGGGCGGGCGCCAGGGGCGGGGCCTGGCGGCGCGCCTGGGGCTCGACGAGCTCAGCTTTGCCAACGGCGGCAGCGCCGGCAAGGACGGCGTGGCCGGCGCCAGCGTGACGCTGGGCAAGCGCCTGTCCGATCGCCTGTACGCCGCCTACGAACACAGCCTGGCGGGCGCCAGCGGCACGCTGCTGATCTTCTACGAGCTCTCGCGCCGCTGGAGCCTGCGCGGGCAAGCGGGTGCGGACTCGGCCGTCGACCTGATTTTCAACCTGTCGTTCGACTGAACCGGATCGTCAGGTTTGCAAGGCAAATAGGCCACCACCGCTTTACGGACAAGCCACACCAGCTATCAAATCGAAAGCAATCATCGCCGCTGGCGTTGCCGTCCCGATACAATCGGACGACCCCGCCGCCGTAGTTCAATGGATAGAACGGGCGCCTCCTAAGCGCCAGATGCAGGTTCGATTCCTGCCGGGGGCGCCAGCCACGCTGCCCCACCCCTTCCGCACGTGCCCGCCTACACCTTCGAAGCCCTGCAAGCCGACGGCCAGACCCGCAAGGGCGTGATCGAGGCCGACACGGCGCGGCTGGCGCGCGCGCAACTGCGCGGGCAGTCGCTGGTGCCGCTGGCGGTGGAGCCGGTGGCGGGCAGCGCCGACAGCCTCTTGAGCCGGCCGATCGCGGGTGGCCGAGCGTTCGGCGGCACGCAGCTGGCCATCTTCACGCGCCAGCTCGCCGGGCTGGTGGCGTCCGGCCTGCCGCTGGAGCGCTCGCTGTCGGCGCTGGCCGACGAGGCCGAGCACGACCGCCAACGCAACCTGATCGCCAACCTGCGCGCCGAGGTCAACGCCGGCGCGCCACTGGCGCGCGCCATGGCGCAGCACCCGCGCGAGTTCTCGCCGGTCTACACGGCGGTGGTCGGCGCGGGCGAGCAGGGCGGCCACCTGGGCGGCGTGCTCGAGCGCCTGGCCGACGACCTGGAGGAGCGCCAGCAGCTCAAGGGCAAGCTGATCGGCGCGGCGCTGTACCCGGCCATCGTCACCCTCGTGGCCATCGTCATCGTGGTGTTTCTGGTCAGCTACGTGGTGCCGCAGGTGGCCACCGTGTTTGCCGGCACCAAGCACGCGCTGCCGATGCTGACGGTGGCCATGCTGGCCATCAGCGGCTTCGTGCGGGCCTGGGGCTGGTGGCTGCTGGGCGCCATCGTTTTGATAGCTGTCGGCGCACGGTGGGCGCTGACGATGGCTGCTTTTCGTCAAAAATTCGACGCCGCCTGGCTGCGCCTGCCCTTGGTGGGCCGCCTGGCGCGCGGCTACAACGCGGCGCGCTTTGGCAGCACGCTGGCCATGCTGGCGGGCGCCGGCGTGCCCATCCTGCGCGCGCTGCAGGCCGCCAGCGAGACGCTGAACAACACGGCCATGCGGCGCGACGCCGAGGACGCCCTGGTGATGGTGCGCGAGGGCGCGCCGCTGGCCGCGGCGCTGGCGCAGAAAAAGCGCTTTCCGGGCCTGCTGGCCATGTTCGCCCGCCTGGGCGAGCAGACCGGCCAGCTGCCCGTCATGCTGCAACGCGCCGCCGTGCAGCTGTCCACCGAGGTGCAGCGCCGCGCCATGCAGCTGGCCACCGTGCTGGAGCCGCTCTTGATCGTCGTCATGGGCATCGTCGTCATGCTGATCGTGCTGGCGGTGATGCTGCCGATCATCCAGCTCAATCAGTGGGTGAAGTAGACCCCAGATGCACGATGTAGTAACATTGCTACATCGTACTCTCAATGAGGACAGCACCATGCAAACGCTCAGCTCGCGCGAATTCAACCAGGACACGGCCCGCGCCAAGCGCGCGGCCAACGACGGGCCGGTGTTCATCACCGACCGCGGCAAGCGCGCCTACGTGCTGATCTCCAACGCCGAGTACGAGCGTCTGGTTCACAAGCAGCAGTCGATCGCCGAGGCGCTGGCGCTGCCGGGCGTGGAAGACATCGACCTGGATTCGGTGCTGCCCAGCCGACGCGATTTGCCGCGCGCGGCCGAGTTTGATTGAGCATGTTCCTGCTCGACACCAACGTCGTGTCGGAACTGCGCAAGGCCGCAGCCGGCAAGGCGGACGCGCAGGTGATGCAATGGCTTGCCGGCACCGCTGCCAGCGCCTTGCACCTTTCCGTGATCACCATCGAAGAACTGGAAATCGGCGCCCTTCGCATGGAACGGCGCGACGCCGCGCAAGGCCAGCTCTTGCGCCGCTGGTTGCAAAGTCACGTGCTGCCGACATTTGCCGGACGTATTTTGCCGCTCGATCTCGCAGCCGCGCGGCGCAGCGCCCAGTTGCAGGTGCCCGACCCCCTGCCCATTCGCGACGCCTACATCGCCGCCATCGCCCTGACGCAAGGCCTGACCGTGGTCAGCCGCAACGTTCGCGACTTTGCCGCTTGCGGCGCACAGGTACTCAATCCATGGCAAGCGCCCGTCTAACAAGCGCCAAACGCCATCATTTTTGACATGCCCCCCACCCTCGACGACAAACTTGTGGTCGCGATCTCCTCGCGCGCCCTGTTCGACCTGGAAGAAGAAAACCGCGTGTTCGAGGGCGGCGACGCCGAGGGCTACATGCGCCTGCAGCTCGAGCGCCTGGACGTGCCCGCGCACCCCGGCATCGCGTACTCGATGGTCAAGAAACTGCTGCGCTTCAATGAGGACGGCGTCGAGCGCGTGGAGGTCGTCATCCTCTCGCGCAACGACCCGGTCTCGGGCATGCGCATCTTCAGCTCGGGCGCGGCGCAGGCGCTGCGGCTGGAGCGCGGCGTGTTCACGCAAGGGCGCGCCCCATTCGGCTACCTGCGGCCCCTGAACGCCGACATCTTCCTGTCGGCCAACGAGGGCGACGTGCGCGAGGCGCTGGCCGCGGGCTTTCCGGCTGCGCACGTGATGGTGGGCGCGCGGCCGGCGGGCAACGGCTATCCCGACGAGCTGCGCATCGCCTTCGACGGCGACGCCGTGCTGTTTTCCGACCAGGCCGAGCGCGTGTTCCAGCAAAAGGGCCTGGACGCCTTTCAGCGCCACGAAAAGCGCAAGGCCGACGAGCCCCTGCCCGCCGGCCCCTTCAAGCCCTTCCTGGTGGCCTTGCACCGCCTGCAGCAATCGGCCAGCACGGGCATGCGCATCCGCACCGCCCTGGTCACGGCGCGCGGCGCGCCGGCGCACCGCCGCGCCATCCAGACGCTGATGCGCTGGAACATCCGCGTGGACGAGGCGATGTTTCTGGGTGGCCTGCCCAAGGGCGAATTCCTGCGCGAGTTCGAACCCGACTTCTTCTTCGACGACCAGAGCGGCCACATCCGGCAGGCCGCCGGCTTCGTGCCCGCCGGCCACGTGTCGGCCGGTGTTACAAATGCGCGCGGCGCCCATGAAACCACCGGGCGCCGCGCGCGCTCCAAGGGCGCATGAGTCTGCCGACCGTATCCGCCCGCCTGCTCGCGCCCCTGCTGTTGGGCCTGCTGCTGCCCGGCACGTTGCCTGCCCAGCAGGCCCGGGCGGCGACACCCGCGGCGACTGCAAACAAGACCCCCGGCAAGGGAGAAGAGCAGGCGCTGGCCATTTTCAACATGCTGGACACCAATGGCGATGGCCGCATCTCGCGCGCCGAGGCGGCCTGGGCAATCCGCCTGAAACCATCGCTGGCCGAGCTCTTTCGGGAGGCCGACCTGAACGGTGACGGCTACCTGACGCAAGAAGAAATCCGCACGGTAGCCGAACGCCGCCGCGCCGAGCGCCTGGCGCGACGCGAGCGCGAGCGGCAGCAGGCGGGGGGTACCGGCAACCCGGCGATTCCCGCGGCCGCCGTCCCGCCCCGGTAAAGTTTCTTGAAGCGGTCGGCCCGACACACGCACCAACCGTTGGCATGAAGGTTGGGGCCGTGTGTGCCGCGGCCGCCGCCATCAGGG
>CAZGOL010000032.1:0-20824 GCA_964527755.1 uncultured Ottowia sp. | reverse complement strand
GGCGCACCACGCTTGGCCTGGTCTTGGCGATCTGCTCCGGTGTGGCGCTGCATGCGCAAGACCTGGCGCCGCTGGATTACGCACGCCACGACGCCTGGCTGGCTTTGCCCGCAAAGACCTCGGCCGCAAGCCGCGTGCCCGCGGGCAGCGGCTTCGGCAACCTGCAGGACGTGGCGCGCGCCGACGTCTTCTACATCCACCCCACCACCTCGGTCAGCCGCAAGGACGTGCTGAACACGCCCATCGACGACCCCGAAGTGGTCAAGATGGACGCGATCATGCTGATGACGCAGGCCACGCCGTTCAACGGCGTCGCGCGTGTCTACGCGCCGCGCTATCGCCAGACGGCGCTGCATGTCTACTTCCTCTCCGAGGAGGAGCAGCAGGCGCCGAGCAACCGCGCCTATGCCGACGTGAAGGCGGCGTTCGAGTTCTACGTTCAAAACTACAACCACGGCCGCCCGTTCTTCCTGGTGGGGCATAGCCAGGGCGCCAATCATGCGCAGCGCCTGCTGTCCGAGGCGATCCAGGGCCACCCGATCCAAGAGCGCCTGGTCGCGGCCTACATCCCCGGCATCCCGCTGCCGCGATCGGTGTTTCGCGATGATCTGCGCCAGATCGCGCCGTGCCACCGGCCCGCGCAGATCGGCTGCGCCGCCGTCTGGGGCACCTTTGGCCTGGGCGGCGGCGACGATCTGCTGGAGTGGTCGGACGTGGTGCACTGGGATGCGGCAAGTGGGCGCTGGATGGCGCGCCACGGCGCCGAGATGGAAAACATCAACCCCGTGAGCTGGAGCAAGCGCCAGCCGCGCACCCCGGCGGCGGCGCATCGCGGCGGCGTGCCGTTCGGCAAGACACAGGCGACGTTCTTCACCCAGCCCGTGGCGGACCTGGTGAGCGTGAGCGATGAGCGCGGCTACGCTTTCGTCTCGCCGCTGCTGCCCAAGGCGCTGTTCGATGATGGCGGCCTGTTCGGCGGAGAGAACGGCCACGTGTTCGACATCAGCCTGTTCTGGGTGGACATCCGCGAGAACGCGCGCCTGCGCCTGAACGCCTTTTTGCGCCAGCGCGACGATGTACAAGCGCCCCTCATCGGCCCGACGGCCTCGCTCACCGTGGCGCGTGGCCAGCCGGTGCGCTGGCGCGTGCGCACGGCCACGCGAGCCAGCCGCTTCTGGGCCGACGGGCTGCCGCAAGGCCTGCGCCTGAACGAGCGCAACGGCGTGCTCGAAGGCACGGCGCATGCGCCGGGCACGTATGCCGTGCTGCTGCATGCCCGCAATGCGCGGGGCACGGACACGGCCGATCTCTCGCTGACCGTGCGGTAGTCCAGCGCGTGGCGTGCCGCGAGGCGAGGGCGGGCCGCTGGATCACGACAGCCTGCTTGCCCACCCGCTCCGGCATCGACCCGGTTGCGCCGATTTTCCTCTCCCGCCTGCCGTGGCTGCGGTTTCACCTCTCGGGCGCGGACCGCCGGCGTGTTCATCAACCACTTGCGCGCGGGCACGCTGCTGCAAACCGATCTTCAGCGGAACGCTGCTCATAGCGCGTACCCCGAGTGCACGCGTGGTAGCCATTGCGGCTGAGATGTACATCCCTTCTTCCGGGGACATCAACACACGCGGTGGACGAGCCATCGCGCCGTGTCAGCGCAGCGTGTCGATCAGCTCGATGTACTGCTGCATCGCCTCGTCGGTGCTGGTGCCCTCGAGTTTTTTCCAGGCGTCCCACTTGGCGCGTGCCACCAGGTCGCCGAAGCCGGGCTTGTCGAGCTCGTTGTCGCCCTCGGTGGCCTGCTTGTAGGCGGCGTAGAGTTTGAGCAACGTGGTGTTGTCGGGGCGGGTCGAGAGTTTTTGCGATTCGGCGAAGGCCTGCTCGAAACGGTCTTTCAGGTCGGACATGGTGCGTGGGCGGTGGTCGGAAAAGGGGGAGGGCTGTGCGGTCAGGGCAGCGCAGTGCGTGGCTGGTAGGCCTGCAGCAGCTCGGCCAGGTGTGCGCGCGCGATTTCGTCCAGGTGCGGCATCAGCAGGCTCATCACGTGGTAGGCGCCGCGCAGCAGCGCGTCCTGCTCGTTGTCGGGCTCCAGCGCGCTGCGCGGCTGCAGCACGTACTCGTAGCTGAGCCAGTAGGTCAGCACCACCACCATGCTGGCGGCGATCGCGTCGTGGCGGCGCTCGGACTCGGTCGTCGCTGGTGCGGCGGGCGTCGTGTCCGGCGGGCCGGCGCGCAGGTGATCCAGCAACACGCGCAGCGCGCCCTTCTTGCGCATGAGCAGCGCCGGGAAGTGCGTCTCCAGACGTCGGTTGCGCGACAGCAGGTGGTTCAGGTCGCGGTAGAGGAAGCGGTACTGCCAGATCAGCTCGAACAGCGAGTGCAGGAAGAACCAGGCGTCCTCGACGTCGCGTACATCCTCGGCGGCGGCCAGCAATTCGGTGAGCGCGCGTTCGTACTGCTCGAACAGCGTGTTGATCAGCTCATCCTTGGATGGGTAGTGGTAGTAGAGGTTGCCCGGGCTGATGCGCAGCTCGGCCGAGATCATCGAAGTCGAGGTGTTGGGCTCGCCGAAGCGGTTGAACAGCTCCAGCGACGTGGCCAGGATGCGCTCGGCGGTGCGGCGGGGGGCTTTGCGAGCCATGGCTTGCCCGGCGTGCGGATCCCTAGCGCGCGCCCGCGCCGGGGGGGCGCGGGCGAGCCGCGTCGGGCCAGGCAGCCGTGGATTTCGACGGGGCGGAGTCCAGCAGGTTCAACGCCACTCTGGCCGTCGTGATCCGGCTGGAGCCCAGGGCGTCGGTGATCGCGACCTGGATGGGACGGTAGGCCAGTTCAGGCACCAGCCACAGCTCGATCTTCTCGTCGGCATCGAATTCCGGGAAATGCACCAGCCGCAAAGTCGGCACGGCGCGCCCCCGGAGCGACTGGATGCTGTCCTCCTCGGCCACCACGAAGCGCCAGGTGCGCGTCTTGCCCTGATCTTCGATGGTCACGCTCACCGCGTTGCCCACGGCGTACAGCGCCGGGTCCGCGGCGACGACCAGGCTGAGCTCGTCAAACAGCCGCAGTTGTTCGGGCGTGGTAGGCAGCATCAGCAGCGGATCCTGGCCGTCGGGCAGGGGTGCAGCTGCTGCCGGCGCTCCGGACGTGTCGGTGGCGGGTTGGTCGCTGCGCAGCCGGGCCTCGCCGCGCGGCGTGGGTTTGGCCTTGGCCTCGGCGCGCGGCGCCGGCTGCGCCACATCGGTCGCCTCGACCGCCGGTGGGACGGGCGTGGGCGCCGGCGCCGTGATGCCGACCCGGGTGTGCACCGGCCCGTCGATCATGCGCGTTTCGACGGCGTGCACCCGCAGATCGCCCAAGCGCGGTGCGTGTCCCAGCGACAAGCCCGCCAGCAGCAGGCCGTGGCCGGCCAGCGCCAGCACCAGAGGGCCGGCCAACTGCCTGCGTTCCACGCGGCCGCCGGGCCGCGGTGGGCCGGCTCGATCGGACAAGGCGGACATGGCGATCGAATTCAGGACCGGGAGGGCGTGGACGGCTTGCGGCGTCCGGCCGTCGGTGCGGCGCGCTGTTCAGCCGCGGCCAGCTTCTGCTCGAGCGCGTGCACCCGCTCTCGCAGTTCCGTGATCTCGCTGGCCGACGGCATGCCCAGGCTGGCGAGCGCGCGTGCGACGCGACCCTCGAAAATGCCGCCCAGGCGGTCCCACGACCCCGCCGCCCCGGTGGCCTGGGCGGTCATCGTGCCCATGCGTTGCGCGGCCTCGCTCCATTGCTCCTTGGCCAGCGCCTGGGTCCGCTCCTGCATTTCGAGTCCCTGCTTGACCAGGGCCTCGAAGGCCTTGCCGCCTTCGGCCTGCGCGCTGGCCAGGGCGCCCAGACCGGCCAGCCAGATGTTCTGCGCCTGCCCGTGCTGCGTCCCGGGCAGGGAAAACGCCGGCGCCTGCGGGGGTGAGGCGTCGGTGGGGGTCTTGCGGGGTTTGGCGGCCATGGATCGGGTTCCCGAGATTGCTTCGCACGTGGCAAACCCGCACTGTAGCGCCTTCGGGCGCCGGTTCGCGGTTGTGAAACAATTGCGGGTTTCGTATCCGCGATGCGGGCCTGCATGCCGATGGGGGGCGCACAGGTCGGCCGTCGCCTGGGGTTCAACACATGATTCTGGTCACCGGCGGCGCCGGCTTCATCGGCAGCAACTTCGTGCTCGACTGGCTGGCCGGGGGCGGCGAGGCGGTCGTCAACGTCGACAAGCTCACCTACGCCGGCAACCGGGCCAACCTGGCCACGCTGCAAGCCGACAAGCGCCATGTCTTCGTGCAGGGCGACATCGGCGATCGTGCGCTGATCGATCGCCTGCTGGCCGAGCACCGCCCGCGTGCTGTCGTGCATTTCGCCGCCGAAAGCCACGTCGATCGTTCGATCCACGGCGCCGAGGATTTCATCGCCACCAACATCGTCGGCACCTTCCGCCTGCTTGAATCGGTGCGCGGCCACTGGGCCGGCCTGCCCGCGCCCGAGCGGGCGGCGTTCCGCTTCCTGCACGTCTCGACCGATGAGGTCTACGGCACGCTGGCTCCCGACGCACCGGCTTTCACCGAGGAGCACGTCTACGCCCCCAACAGCCCCTACAGCGCCAGCAAGGCCGCCAGCGACCACCTGGTGCGCGCCTGGCACCACACGCACGGGCTGCCGGTGCTCACCACGAACTGCTCCAACAATTACGGGCCGTATCAGTTTCCCGAGAAGCTGATCCCGTTGATGATCGTCAACGCGCTGGCCGGCAAGCCGTTGCCGGTCTACGGCGACGGCATGCAGGTGCGCGACTGGCTGTACGTGGGCGACCACTGCAGCGCCATCGCGCGCGTGCTGCAGGCGGGGCGCCCGGGCGAGGTCTACAACATCGGCGGCTGGAACGAGCAACCCAACCTCGACATCGTGCACACCATTTGCGCGCTGCTCGACGATCTGCGCCCGCGCGCCGACGGGCAGCCCTACAAGGCGCAGATCACCTACGTGAAGGATCGCCCCGGCCACGACCGGCGCTACGCCATCGACGCGCGCAAGATCGAGCGCGAGCTCGGCTGGCGCCCCGCCGAGACCTTCGACACCGGCATCCGCAAGACCGTGCAGTGGTATCTCGACCACCCGCAGTGGGTGGCCCAGGTGCAGTCGGGCGCCTATCGCGACTGGGTGGCCACGCAATACGGAGCCACCGCTCGGGCATGAGCATGCCGGGGTTCTGAATGCGCATCCTGCTGCTGGGCAAGGACGGCCAGGTGGGCTGGGAGCTGCAACGCAGCCTGGCGCCACTGGGCCACGTGACCGCTCTCGGGCGCGCCGGTCAGGGTGCCCTGTGCGGCGACCTGGCCGACCTGCGGGGACTGGAGACCACCGTGCGCCAGCTCGCCCCGCAGGTGATCGTCAACGCCGCGGCCTACACGGCGGTCGACCAGGCCGAGCGCGAGCCCGAGCGCGCGCGCCGCATCAACACCGAGGCGCCCGGCGTGCTGGCGCGCGCGGCCGCCGCCAGCGGCGCGCTGCTGGTGCACTACGGCACCGACTACGTGTTCGACGGCAGCGGCAGCCGGCCCTGGCGCGAGGACGACGCCACCGGACCCCTGGGCGTGTACGGCCAGACCAAGCTGGCCGGCGAACGGGAAATCGTCGCGTCCGGCTGCCGCCACCTGATTCTGCGCACCAGCTGGGTGTACGCCGCGCGCGGCCACAACTTCGCGCGCACCATGCTGCGCCTGGCCGGCGAGCGCGAACGCCTGACGGTGGTGGGCGATCAGTGGGGGGCGCCCACCGGGGCCGAGCTGATCGCCGACCTCAGCAGCCACGCCATCGCGCGGCTGCGCCAGGAGCCCGACAAGGCGGGCGTCTATCATGTGTGCGCTGCTGGTGAAACCAGTTGGCATTTGTATGCAAAACTGGTTATTTCCCTTGCCCAGCAAGCCCAACCAGCTATCAATTTCAAAGTTCGAGAAGTCACATCGGTCGCCACGGCCGACTACCCGACGCCGGCGCGCCGGCCGCACAATTCGCGGCTGGACACCGGCAAGTTCCAAGCCGCGTTCGAGCTGGTCCTGCCGCCCTGGCAGGATGGCGTGAACCGCATGCTGCACGAAATCCTTCAGACCCCATGAGCACTTCCCGCAAAGGCATCATCCTCGCCGGCGGCGCCGGCACCCGGCTGCACCCGGCCACGCTCGCCATCAACAAGCAGCTGCTGCCGGTGTATGACAAGCCGATGATTTATTACCCGCTGTCCACCCTCATGCTGGCGGGCATCCGCGACATCCTGCTGATCAGCACGCCGCATGACACGCCGCGCTTCGAGCAGCTGCTGGGTGACGGCAGCCAGTGGGGCATCGACATCCGCTACGCCGTGCAGCCCAGCCCCGACGGCCTGGCGCAGGCGTTCATCATCGGCGCCTCGTTCGTGGGCGACGCTCCCAGCGCCCTGGTGCTGGGCGACAACATCTTCTACGGCCACGACTTCGAGACGCTGCTGTCCAACGCCGACGCGCGCAGCGAGGGCGCCACCGTGTTCGCCTACCACGTGCACGATCCCGAGCGCTACGGCGTGGTCGAATTCGACCCTGCCGGTCGCGCGGTCAGCATCGAGGAAAAGCCGGCGCGCCCGCGCAGCAATTACGCCGTCACCGGTCTGTATTTCTACGACCCGCAGGTCGTCGAGATCGCGCGGGCCGTCAAGCCCAGCGCGCGCGGCGAACTCGAGATCACCGCCGTCAATGAAGCCTACCTGCGCCGCGGCGGCCTGAACGTGCAGCTCATGCAGCGCGGCTACGCCTGGCTCGACACCGGCACCCACGACAGCCTGCTGGACGCCGGCCAGTTCATCGCCACGCTCGAACGCCGCCAGGGCCTGAAGATCGCCTGCCCCGAGGAGATCGCCTGGCGCAAGGGCTTCATCGACGCCGCGCAGGTCCGGGCGCTGGCCGAGCCGCTGGCCAAGAGCGGCTACGGCGCCTACCTGCTGGGCCTGCTGGAGGCGCACGGCGCGCGACGGCCATGAACGCGCGGCCCACCGCCATCGACGGTGTTCTGATCCTCGAGCCGGCGGTGTTCGGCGATGCACGCGGTTTTTTTTCGGAAAGCTACAACCGCCGCACGTTCGCCGCCGCCACCGGGATCGACCCCGACTTCGTGCAGGACAACCACAGTCGGTCGGGCAAGGGCGTGCTGCGTGGCCTGCACTACCAGACCCGCCAGCCCCAGGGCAAGCTGGTGCGCGTGACCCAGGGGCTGGTGTTCGATGTCGCGGTGGACATCCGCCGCGAATCGGCCACGTTCGGGCGCTGGGTGGGCGTCGAGCTGTCGGGCGAGAACCACCGCCAGCTCTGGATTCCGCCGGGGCTCGCGCACGGCTTTCTCGTGCTGAGCGACCACGCCGATTTTCTCTACAAGACCACTGACTACTACGCGCCCGGGCACGAGCGCTGCATCGCCTGGGACGATCCGGCCATCGGCATCGAGTGGCCGCTGGTCGCGCGCGGCATCGCCGCGCCGGTGCTGTCGGCCAAGGATCGAGGCGGGGTGTCGCTGGCCGAGGCGGACGGCATGCCATGACCTCCGGGCCCCGTCACGTCCCCGGCGTGACCGTCTCGGTGGTCAGTCACGGCCATGGGCCCGACGTGCTGGCGCTGCTGCAGCAGCTTGCCCGGCTGCGCCCTCCGGCGCTGCGGCGCGTGTTGCTCACCTTCAACATTCACGAAGCCGCCACGCAGACCGCGATCGACGCGGGCGACTGGCCGTTCGAGGTGCGCGTGCACGCCAATGCCCGTCCGGCCGGCTTCGGCACCAACCACAACCGGGCGTTCGAGCGCGACCGCCGCGCCGGACCCAGTGCGACCTTCGTGGTGCTCAATCCGGACATCCACATGACGACCGACGCACTGGGCGCCTGCCACGATGAACTGGGGCGCACGGCCCGGGCGGGATGCGCCTATCCGCGCCTCGTCGATGCGACCGGGGCGCCGCAGGACCAGACCCGGTGCGTGCCCACGCCAGCGCGCCTGATGGCGCGCTACCTGGCCGGCCGCAGGCACGAGTGCACCGATCAGGAGGCGCCCGACTGGGTCAGTGGCGCCTTCCTCGCGCTGCGTCACGAGGCCTATTCCCAGATCGGTGGCTTCGACGAGGGTTACCGCATGTATTGCGAGGACGTCGATCTGTGCCTGCGCCTGCGGCTGGCAGGCTGGAGCCTCGTGCCGGTGGCCGTCCAGGTGGCCCACCAGGCGCAGCGCGCCAGCCACCGGCACTGGCGGCACCTGTACTGGCACCTCGGCAGCCTGTTGCGGCTCTGGCGCTCCTCAACCTATGTGCACTACCGGCAGGGAGCCCGTTGAGCCGCCGGGGGGCCACGGTGGTCTGGCCGTGACGGCCATGCCGGTGACCGGCGTCCACGCCGTCGTGGTGTCGTTCCAGCCCGACTGGCAGCGGCTGGCGGCGCAGTTCGAGCGGTTGCGCCAGCAGGTCGAGCACATCGTCTGGATCGACAACGGATCGGACGACCGCGCCCAGGCATCTCGCCAGCCGTGGACGCGCGAGCGGGTTCATCCGATCTGGCTGGACGCCAATCGAGGGCTCGGGCACGCGCAGAACCTGGGCATCGAATGGGCGCGCGGGCAGGGCGCGTCGCACGTGCTGCTGATGGACGACGACAGCCTGCCTCAGCCGGGCATGGTGGCTGCCCTGCTCGACGCGCTGGCGCGCGACGAGCACGCGGCGGCAGCCGGCCCCTTCTACTGGGATCCGCGGCGCGCAGCGCGCGACGTGTTCTTCCGCACCCGCAACGGGCGCGTGCGCCGTCACGCCTGCGAGGACGGCGCGGCGATCGTCGACGTGGACTACACCATTGCTTCCGGGTGCCTGATCCCGTCGGCCTTCTTCGATCGCGTCGGCCTGATGCGCGAGGATTTTTTCATCGAATGGATCGACGTCGAATGGTGCCTGCGCGCGCACGCCCGGGGCCATCGGGTCCTGGGCGTCTGCGCGGCGCGCCTGGAACATCGGCTGGGTGACCGGATGATTCGTGTCGGCGGACGCGAACTTCCCCTGCACCCGCCGTGGCGCCACTACTACCAGGCGCGCAACTTCGTGCTGATGCTCCGCGGCGTCGAGCTGGATGCGCTGACCCGATGGCGCTACACGTTGCGGCAACTGGCCCGGCTCCTGTTTTTTTCGACCTGGCCCGCGCGCAGGGCAAGCTATCTGCGCATGTGGCTGCTTGGGCTGGCGCATGGGCTGCGCGGCCAATCCGGTGCGCCGATCCGTCCGGGCGCGGGTGGCGCCGTCGAGTCATGACCCGTGCCGACGCATTCGGCGCACCCTGATGCGGGAGGTGGCAGACGTTTGCTTTCCGTGGGTGTCGGCGTTCGTAGGACAATAGCCACCCGACCGCTTTTCGGCGTTCCCGGTGGTAGTCGGTCGCGTGGGCGGCCGGTCGCATGCGATGCGGTGCGGCCAAGACCCGGCACCCGGCCGTCCCGGGCCTTTCCGATCATCGACACCACAAGCATGGACATCGCGCTGCAACCCTCCGTCGTTCCCCCACTGGATCAGCTGGAATCCCGCTTGGGCGAGCGACTGCTGGCCGACCACAAGCTGTCGGCGGCCGACCTGGAGCGTGCGCTGGGCGTGCAGCGCAGCATGGGCGGTCCGTTGGGCCGGCTGCTGGTGGATCTGGGCCTGGTTTCCGAGGCCGACGTCGGCGGCGCACACGCGCATCTGACCGGCCTGCCGCTGGTGCGTCCGGGCGAATTCCCCCAGGAACGCCCGACCACCACTCGTCTCAACACCAGTTTCCTGCTGGCCAGCCGCCTGTTGCCGCTGGGTGACGTGGGTGACGGGGCCCCGCCCCCCTTCGTTGCCAGCGACCCCGGCAACCCGCGCCTGCGCGATGCGCTGCGCCTGGTGTTCGGCGAAGAGCCCCGAATCGCCCTGGGCCTCGAGTCGGAAATCACCGGCCGCCTGGACCAATGGTACGTTCAGCAGGCCGAAGACGGGCACGCGGGCGGCGGTGGGCTGGAGGCCACCGAGTTCATCGAACACCTGCGGGACATGGCCTCCGAGGCGCCGATCATCCAGCGCGTCAACCAGATGCTCTCGCAAGCCGTCACCGCGCAAGCCTCGGACATCCACATCGAGGCCTACGAGGACAAGTCGGTGGTGCGCATCCGCGTCGACGGGCAGTTGTTTCCCATCGACGAGATCGACAACAAGGACGCGCCGGCCGTCGTGTCGCGCATCAAGATCCTCTCGCAGCTGGACATCGCCGAACGCCGGTTGCCGCAGGACGGACGAACCCGGTTGCGCGTGCACGGCAAGGAGATCGACGTGCGCGTCTCCACCGTGCCCACGATGTTCGGCGAGTCGCTGGTCATGCGTCTGCTCGAGAAGAACCTCGACCTGCTCTCGCTCGACCGTCTGCATTTCGCCGACCCCACGCTGGCCGCCATGCGTGAGCTGCTCACCGTGCCCCACGGCGTGCTGCTGGTGACGGGGCCGACCGGTTCGGGCAAGTCCACCACGCTGTACGCCTCGCTGCTCGCGCTGCCCGGCGACAACCTGAAAATCCTCACCGTCGAGGACCCGGTCGAATACCGTCTGCCGTGGCTCAACCAGGTGCAGGTGCAGCCCCAGATCGGGCTGACCTTCGCCCACGCGCTGCGCTCGTTCCTGCGCCAGGACCCAGACGTCATCATGATCGGCGAGATGCGCGACGGCGAAACCGCCGGCATCGCCGTGCAGGCCGCGCTCACCGGGCACCTGGTGCTGTCCACCCTGCACACCAACAGCGCGCTGGGCGCCATCGTGCGGCTCATCAACATGGGCGTCGAGCCCTACCTGATCACCGCCGCCGTGATCGGCGTGCTGGCCCAGCGCCTGGTGCGCAAGCTGTGCGACGCTTGCAAGGCGCCCCTGCCGGTCGAGCAGGCGCGTCTGGCGCGGCAGTCCCTCGGCTTGCCGGACGCCGAAGACCGCGCGATCTACCGGGCGGTGGGCTGCCCGGACTGCCGGGGCACCGGCTATCGCGGCCGATTGGCCATTCACGAACTGGTCCTCCTCACCGAGGGCATGAAGAAACTCGTGCTCGAACACGGATCGGCCATCACGCACGAACAGGGGCACTACGTCAGCGGGAACTTGCTGCGCGACGGTGCCACCAAGGTTCTTCAAGGATTGACGACCGCCGAAGAGGTGTTGCGCGTCACCCGTCAGGATGATTGACTTCCAGTACGCCGGAACCGCCATCGACGGCAAGCCGTGCCAGGGCAGCATTCGCGCGCCCAATGCCGAGGCGGCCCGACTGCGCCTGATCGGCCAGGGCATCACGCCGGTGCGCATCAGCGGCGACGAAGGTGCCGCCGCCGTCGATGCACCCCGGGACGCCGGCCGGCTGGGGCGCGCCGACATCCTGCTGTTCACGCGCGAAATGGCCCACCTCAAGCAGGCCAGCGTGCCGCTCGACCGCGCGCTGGCCATGATGCAGGAAATCGCCGCCAGCGAGCGCCTGACGGCCTTCGTCGCCCAGGTCACCGCGGGCGTGCGTGGCGGCAAGTCGCTGCACCAGGCGTTGCTGCCCTTCGAGCGCGACCTGGGCCGGCGTTACCTGGTGCTGATCCGCGCCGGCGAGGCCTCGGGCGCGCTCTCGCCCGTCTTCAAGGAGCTGACCGCGCAGCTCGAGGCCGACGATCGGCTGCGCGGCCACATCATTTCCTCCATGACCTACCCGTTCATCCTGATGGGGGTGGCGGTGCTGTCGGTGATCGCGCTGCTGGGTTTCGTCGTGCCGCAGTTCCGGCAGATCTTCGACTCGATGGGCGACGCCTTGCCCTACCTCACGCGGGTGGTCCTCGATGCGAGCGACTTCGTCCGCGGCCACTGGGCCGCCATCGTGCTGGCACTGGCGCTGCTGGTGTTCCTGGCCTCGCGCTGGATCGCCAGCGCCGGCGGGCGCATGCGACTGGACACGTGGTTGCTGGGCCTGCCCCTGATGGGCAAGGTGTTGAGCGATTTCCAGCTGGCCATCTACTTTCGCACACTCGGTGGCCTGTTGCAGCGCAACGTCGCGCTGGTCGACTGCCTGCGCATCGCCAGCGACGCCGTCACCAACACCGCGCTGCGCCAGGACCTGGAGCCGCTGGTGGCCATCGTCAAGAGCGGCAAACGGCTGTCGTCGGGTTTCGCGACCGATCGTTTCCGCCGGTCGGGCACCGCCCAACTGATTCGCGTGGCCGAGGAGACCGGTGATCTGGACGGCACCGTGCTGGCGCTGGCCGAACGCCACGAGGAGCAGGGCCGGCGCGCGATGGCGCGTCTGCTGGCCGCCATGGAGCCGCTCATCATCATCGTGCTGGGCGTCATGGTCGCCATCATCATCATGGCCATCCTCGGGGGTGTCATGTCCATCAACGAAACCATCTGACGCCAACCGTTTTCACCGCCATTTCCGGAAATCGACTCAATGACCGACGCCAAGAACCTGCCGACCCCCGAGCCGACCCAACTGCTCGCTCGCGTGCCTGGACGCTTCCAGCGGGGCCTGACGCTGATCGAGCTGCTCGTGGTGCTCGTCATCCTGACCCTGGTGGCCGGCGTGATCGGCCCGCGCGTGCTCGATCAGCTGGGCGGCGCCAAGGTCAAGACGGCGCACGTGCAGATCAGCGAAATCGAGCAGGCGCTCGACCTCTTCAAGCTCGACGTCGGGCGCTACCCCAGTGATGCCGAGGGCCTGCGCGCGCTCACCGACCGCCCGGGCACCGCCAACGGCTGGAACGGCCCCTACCTGCGCAAGGGCCTGCCCGCCGACCCCTGGGGCAACGCCTACCAGTACAAGTTCCCGGGGCGCAACGGCGGGCCGGACGTGTATTCCTTCGGCGCCGACGGACGGGCCGGCGGTGACGGCGAGAACGCCGATATCCTCAACTGACCGCGCACCCGCCTCCCGGCCGGATCCACGCCATGCCTCATCGACGCCGCGCGGGGGCCGGTTTCACCCTGCTCGAACTGCTGGTCGTGCTGGCCGTGGCGGCGCTGGCGGTCACCGTCGTGGGGGGTGGCGCGCAGGCGTACCTCGAGCGCGCGCGCTACCAGCAGACCGTGCGCGATCTGGCCAGCCAGTTGCGGCAGGCGCGCGCGCTCAGCGTCGACGCCGGCGAGCCGGTGCTGGTGAGCTGGCGACCGCAGACCCGCCAGGTGCTGGTGGGGTCCGCCCCGGTGCTCGACGTGCCCGGCTCCGTCGAGGTGCACTGGAAAGCCATCGCCTTGCCGCGCACCGCCGGCGCGGCCGCGGGCGAGCCGATCTTCCTGTTTGACGCCAACGGCGGCGCGCGAGGAGGGCAGATCGAAGTCTCGCGCGGAGCGCGCGGCGTGGTGTTCCAGGTCAACTGGTTGCTGGGCACCGTCGAACAGGCCGCGGTGGCGGTGCCCTCATGACACGGCGCGCATTCGGGCGGCGCCAGCGGCGCACGCACGCTGGCTTCGGGCTGCTCGAGGCGCTGGTGGCGCTGGCCATAGCCGCCATTTCCTTCACCGCCCTGTATCGCACCGTGGGGCAAAGCAGCAAGGTCGTGCTCGACGTCGACCAGCGCATCGAAGCGGTGCTGCTGGCCCGCTCGGTGCTGGCGAGCGCCACCTTTGCCGACGACCTGGGGCCGCTGCAGAGCGGGCAGGCCGGCCCCTTGCGCTGGCGCCTGCGGGTCGATCCGCAGGCCGTGATCGTCAGCGCGCTCGGCCGGTCCGCGATCGAGCCGCACCCCACGCGCGCCGCGCGCGTGGAAGTCAGCGTCGAGCGCGCCGACACCGGCAGCCCGGTCTTGGCCTGGGCCGGCTGGAAGCCCTACCGAGGCACCCCGTGAACCGCGCCGTCGCCACCCGCGCACGCGGCTTCACCCTGCTCGAGCTGCTGATCGCCCTGGGCGTCACGACGCTGGTGCTGGCGCTGCTGTTTTCGGGCTTCGGGCTCATCGGTCGCACCGAGGATCGCAATCAGGCGCGCATCGAACGGGCCGAGCGCATGTTCGTGGTCAGCCAATGGCTGGGGCGCAAACTGGACGGGCTGAGACCGCTGGCCCGGGTGGATGCGGGCGTGGTGAGCGGCTTTTTCAGCGGCAACCCGGCCGGCGCGCTCTGGATCGCGCCCCTGCCCGAGCGCGGCGAAGGCGGCGGGCTGCACGTGCTGCGCGTGGGTCCGCTGCGGCATCCCGACGGCCGTGTCGATCTGCTGGTCGAAGCGCTGCCTTACGACGGCGCGCGCATGCAGCTCGACTGGACGCAAGCGCTGCGCCAGGTGCTGCTGGCCGACGCGCGCAGCCTGCAATGGCACTACCAGGACGGGCGCGGCGGGGCCTGGGTGCGGCAGTGGGATGCGGCGCAGGGACGCTATCCGGTGCGCGTGAAGATCGAGCTGGGCGACGCGCAAGGCGACTGGCCACCGCTGGTTTTCTCGTTGCCGGGGGCGCGATGAACGGCGTCCGGCAAGCGCGGGGCGCCGCGCTGATCCTGGTGCTGTGGCTGGTGGCCGCGTTGTCGCTGGTCGTGCTCGCGGGCGCGCGCGGCGCCCGCCTGCACACCCAGCGTGTGGCGGTCGACGTGGAGCAACTGCGCGCCCAATCCGATCTGGACGCGGCCGTCCAGATGGTGGCGGTGCAGCTGATGCAGGAGCGCGCCCTGGCCGACGGCTACCGGCGCCTGCACCTTCGGCTGGGCGACACCCAGGCGTGGGTCGAGGTCGTCCCCTCGGCGGGCCTGGTCGATGTCAACGTCGCCTCGCGCGAACTGCTGGAAACCCTGCTGCAGCGGGTCGGGCACCTGTCCCCGGGCGAGGCGACCGTGCTCACTTCGCGCATCCGCGATTTCATCGATCCCGACGACACCCCCGACCCGCTGGGCGGCGCCGAGCGCGCGCAGTATGCGGCGGCCGGCCAGCCGATCGGGCCACGCAACGCCAGCCTGGACGACCTGTCCGACCTGCGATTCGTGCTGGGGATGACCGGCGAGCTGTATGCGGCAATTTCCCCCTTTTTGGGCTTGAATGGCCAGCAGCGCATCGACATCAACGCAGCGCCGCCAGCCCTGGTCGATGCCCTGTCGGGGCAGCCGGGCCTGGGCGCGGGGATCCAGGCGGCGCCACCCGAGATGCGTGCCGGGGCGCTGCCGGCAGGAGCCAGTGGCAACCTGTTTGCCAGCGCCGGCGTCCAGTCGGCCCAGTCGGTGCGCGTGCGCGCCCTGGTGCAGACGCAACCGGGCCGCTGGTGGGAGCGCCAGGTCTGGCTCGATCTCGCCACGCGTCCCGACGCCATCGCGCCCTGGACCACACTGTCCGTAGAATCCGTGCGGCGTGTCACCAGGCCGGAACAACTCATTCATGACCACTAGCCGTCGAGAAACCCTGTCGGACCGCGCGCAGCGGGTCTGGGATCGGCTCGTCTGGGGCTGGGGCGACCTGCGTCGCTGGCTCATCGAGCGAGGCGCGTGGCCGGCGCGGCGCGTGAGCGCCGTCTCCGGTGATGGCCGCCGCTGGCGCATTGCAGGCACGCGCGTCGATTCCATGGCGGGCGCGGGGAGCGGGTCCGTCGCGCTGCTGGTGCCCGAACCCGAATGCCTCTGGGGCACCCTTCAGTTGCCGGCACTGCCCCGACGCGCCCTCGATGCCGCGGTGCAGGAGGCCATGTGGCGCGTGTCTCCGTTGCCGACCGATACCGTGGTGACGGCCTGGTGCGCGGAGCCCACCGAAGGCCAGGGGTGGACCGTCGACTGGGGCCTTTGCCCGCGCGCGGCGGTCGATGCGGCGGTGGCGCGCCAGAGCCTGGCGGACGACGCCGTTGTCTACCTCGCCCGCGCCGACGGCAGGGCGTTTGCCGTGCGCGGATTGGCCTGGGACGCGTGGTCCCGGAGCGAGCGGCGACTCGACGCTCTGGGCGTCATCGCGCTGCTGGCGGTGCTGGCAGGTCTGCTGCTGCCGGCGTTGATGCCACTCGCCCTCAAGCACCAGGCACTTGAACGCGCCACGCGGCACGTGACCACCATCGAGCCGATGGCCGCGCCCCTGCGCCAGAAACTCGACGAACTGCGCAGCCAGGCCGCCGTGGTGGACGAGCTCGGCCAGGACATCGGGCGCAGCCTTCCCCTGGCCAGCGTGCTCGACCGTCTGGCGCAGGCGCTGCCGGACGACACCTGGCTCGACCGGTGCGAAGCCAGCGACGACCTCATCCGCATCACGGGCCTCACCGGCAACGCCGCCGATCTGATCGCCGGCCTGGGGCGTCAGCCGGACTTTGCCGACGTGCGCACCACGTCGGCCACCGTGCGCGACGAACGGCAAGGCAAGGAACGCTTCGCCGTGGAGTTGCGCTGGCGCTCGGGAGCGGCCAGGTCATGAAGCCGCTCCTGCGCCACGCGCGGACCGTTGCCGCGCTCAATCCGTGGACACGCCGCGCTGCCTGGGTCCTGGCACTGCTGGCGCTGTGCGCGCTGGCGGGCCTCGGTCTGGCGTATTACGCACTTTGGCAGCGCTACGATGGCGCGCTGGAGCAGGTGCAATCGCGCAGCCAGCGTCTCGATGGCGTGCTGCGCTCCGGCGACGAAATCACGGCCCGGCTCGGCGTCGCGCGGCGGGCGGTTCAACCCTGGCTTCATCCAGCGGGCGAGGCGGCACAAAACCAGGTCGCCCAGCGCTTGCGGGAACTGGTCGTCGCGAGCGGCAGTACCCTCGTTTCGTCGCAGGCCATCCCCGGCACCGCCGACGCGGGCAAGCTGGTGCGCGTGCGCCTGGATGCCACGGTCACCGGTGAGTGGCCGCAAATCATGCAACTTCTCGCAACGCTGCAACGGCATGAGCCGCCCTTCTGGATCCGCTCGGCCAACCTGATGCGTGAAGGGCCGGTCGGCCCAGATGCGCCGCAACAGGTCAGGCTGGGTGTCCAGCTGGAAGCACCACTGGCTCCCTCGGCAGCCGAACAAAAGAGCCCTCCCTCATGAACCGTTCGTGGCTCGCATTGCCCGTGCTGGCGTTGCTCGCGCTGCTGGCAAGCGCCTACTGGTGGCGCGCCGAGCGCGCCGCCTGGCACCCTCCGCCTCCGATCCAGCCCGAACTGCCCCAGGTTGCGGCGCTCCGCGCACCGGCACCAGCGCAGTTACGTCAGGCCCTGGAGCGGCCCGTGTTCTGGGAGTCGCGTCGACCGGTCCAACCCCCGGCTGCGGGCAGCGCCGGCGGCGATGCCCAATTGTCACAAGCACGCCTGATGGCCGTGCTTGAATCCGGCCCGCGGCAGGTGGCCTTGCTGCAGCGCCCCGATGGCAGCACACTGAAGATCGGTGTCGACGGCGACAAGGCCTGGCGTCTGGCGAGCTTCGACGGGCGCGTTGCCGTGTTCGAGGCAACCGGCGGGCGGCGCATTGAACGCACGCTGGAGCCGGCCGCGCGTGCCGCGCCCTCGGGTGCGCGCGCGGCCGCCAGTGGCAGGCCCGCCAGCGCGGACGAACGCGAGAAGTTGCTGAAATCCATCGCCGGAACCGGCGCCAACCTTCCAGCCAGTGCGGGCAGCCGCACGGCGCCAGCCAGCCGGGCTCTGCCCCCGCCCGCCGCGGGTGGCACAACCCCCAAACAGCGTTTGCAATGAACCACCCACCCATGCTCAACCCCTTCCGACTGTCCCTGCTCGCGCTGGCGCTGTTCGTGGCCGGATGCGCCAGCGTCAACGCGCCGGGCGCCGACGCGCCATCCGCCGCGGCGCCCAAGGCGCTTGGCGCCACCGACGATCCGGCCCAGGCCATCGCCGCCGCCCTTCAGGCGCCCAGTCCCACGCAGGCCGCCCCCGCAGCGGTCGAGCCTCGCGTGTTCGCGGGGACCAACCAGGTCGTCAGGGCCGATGTGACCCCCAAGGTCGACCCCGTCCTGGCGCGGGGCGACCGCGTTTCCCTCAACTTCGAAAACGTCACCGTCAGCGCCCTGGCCAGTGCCCTGCTGGGCGATCTGCTGCAGGTGAGCTACACCATCGATGCCGGTGGCGACGCCGTGGTCAGCCTGCGCACCCGCAAGCCGTTGCCGCGCGCGCAGGTGCTCGACGTGCTCGACACCGTGCTGCTGCCGCACGAT
This sequence comes from uncultured Ottowia sp., assembly GCA_964527755.1. GTDB lineage: Bacteria > Pseudomonadota > Gammaproteobacteria > Burkholderiales > Burkholderiaceae_C > Ottowia. Next base: position 2,718 of record CAZGOL010000032.1, on the reverse strand, counting down.
CTGGCCATCGTGCGCGATGCCGCGGGCGTCTACCATGTCACCAAGCGCAGCGCCACCGTGGGCACGCGCCCGCTCGCTTCGGCCTCGCGCTTCAAGGACCTCGCCGGCTCGGGCACCGTCATCGTGCCGCTGGAGCACATCGGCGCCGCCGAGATGGCCAAGATCCTCTCGCCGCTCGCCCCCCGCGACGCCATCGTCTACGTCGACACGCTGCGCAACCTGCTGGTGCTGCAGGGCAGCAAGGCCCAGCTGGCGGGCTGGCTTGAAATGGTCGATGCGTTCGATGTCGATTACCTCTCGGGCATGTCGCTGGGCGTCTTTCCGCTCGAGTACACCAGCGTCGGCGTGGTCTACGACGCGTTGCAGGCCATGCTGGTGCCCGACAACGCGGCCAACGTGCTGGGTGGCGCGGCCCCGGGTGCGACCGGCCCCGCTGCCGCGCCCGGCGGGGGCGGCGCGAACCGGCTCGCTCCGGTGGGTGGTGCAGGTGGGGGCGCCGGCGCCGGCTCGGGGGGTGTGGCCAGCCCGCTCAGCGGCCTGATCCGGCTGTTTCCGGTCGAGCGCCTGAATGCGCTGGTCGTCGTCACGCCGCGCAGCCAGTTGCTCAAGCAGGTCGAGACCTGGGTGCGCCGGCTCGACCAGCCCGCCGACGCGCTCGAGGCGGGCCTGTTCGTCTACCCGGTGCAAAACGGCTCGGCCGTCCGCATGGCCGAGCTGCTCAACGGCCTGTTCGGCGGCGGTGGCGCCGAAGGGGCTCGCGCGGGCGTTGCCGCTGGCTCGGCGCCCACCCAGTTCGGTGGCACGTCGGGCGGGAGCCTGCGCTTGGGCGGTTCGAGCAGCTTCAGTGGCCAGGGCGGCGCGTCGGGTCGCTCGTCCACCACCAGCGGTTTTTCGGGCGGCGCCGGCGGCCTGGGCGGCAGCGGTCTGGCGGGCGGCCTGGGTGGCCTGGGCGTTGGCGCACTGGCCAGCACCGGTCCGCAAGGGGCTGCGGCCAACCCGCCGCCGGTCAGCCAGCTCGAGGGCAACGTGCGCGTCGTCGCCGACGAGAGGCGCAACGCCTTGCTCATTCGCGCGCCGCGCAGCGAATACCGGCGTATCGAGCGCGCCCTTCGCGACCTCGACAAGGCGCCCACGCAGGTGCTGATCGAAGCGTCCATCGTCGAGGTCAGCCTCACGGGCAACCTCGAGTACGGCGTCGAGTGGTTTCTGCAAAACAGCGTGGGCGGCAGCCACACCGGCCTGGCGTCGCTCAACATGAACCCGACCGGTGCGATCGGGCCACGTCAGCCCGGCTTTGCGTACTCCATCGTCAACAACGCCAATCTGGTGCGTGCGACGTTGCACGCACTGGCGCAGAAGTCGCAGTTGCGCGTGCTCTCCAACCCCTCGGTGCTGGTGCTCGACAACCACAACGCCACCATCCAGATCGGCAGCCAGCAGCCCATCAAGACGGGCGGCTCGGTGATCTCCAGCGGGGTGGTCATCAACGACTCGTATGGCTACAAGGACACGGGGGTCATGCTGTCGGTCACTCCCTCGGTCAACACCGGCGGCCTCATCACCATGGACATCCAGCAGCAGGTCACCGACGTCGGTGACATCGACATCGCCACCGGCCAGCGCAACTTCCTCACGCGCCAGATCCAGAGCCGGGTGGCCGTGCGCTCGGGCGAGACCATCGTGCTGGGCGGCATGATCCGCGAGAACGAAACCACCGGCCGCGCCGGCTTGCCCGTGCTGGGCGACATCCCGGTGCTGGGCGCGCTGTTTTCCACCACCACCAACGCGCGCGCGCGCACCGAACTCATGGTGCTGCTCACCCCACGCGCGCTCGAGAACGACGAGCAACTGCGGGCCGCCAGCGCGGAACTGCGCGAGCGCATCCGGGGTCTGTCGCTGTCGCCGGCACTGCCGCACGACACCACCAGCGAGGGCGCCACGCGCAAGCCCTGAACCCGCGGGGTCTTGCCGGCCAATTCAGTCAACTTTCACAAGGAGTCACCCATCCATGCACGACACGTCAATCGGTCCGCGCCAGCCCGCGCCCACACGCCGCCACTGGCTCACCCTGGGCGCTGCCGCGCTCGGCCTGTCCCTGCTGGGCGCCTGTGCGACGCCTGGTGCGGGCGCCGGCGCCGGCGCCGGCGAGGCGGCGCTGCTCGAGCGCGCCAACGCCTACTGGGCCGCCACGAAGGCCAACCGCCAGGTCGACGCCTGGGCGTACGAGCAGATCTCGCTCGACCCGCGCTGGACCATTGAGGCCTACCTCAAGCGCGGCGGCATCGTGTTCAACTCGGTGCGCGTGCTCAAGGTGCGCAGCATCGAGGGCGACCGCGCCGTGGTGGATGTCGAGCAGAACTGGAACGTGCCGCAACTGCGACTGAAGAACCAGCAGGCGGTGCTGCAGGATCGGTGGATCCTGATCGACGGCAAGTGGTATCACGCCGAAAAGCGCCCCGGCCAACTCATGCCGACGGACCAATGATGGCGTTGCACCATCGCCACAACTTACACTTTTTGATGAGTTGCCGCGCGACCACAATTGAAAAATGGCGCCAAGGCGGGCTAAGATACCTGCCAGCCCATGCGGAATCTGCCTGAGTGGGTGTTGCGATTTCTCGTCAACGGGAATCAAGCGTCCTTCATTTTTTAGGAATTCAATGATGAAAAAATTTGCAATGACCGCCCTGGCTGCCGCTTCGCTGCTGGGCGCCGGTG
>CAZGOL010000031.1:15549-20955 GCA_964527755.1 uncultured Ottowia sp. | reverse complement strand
AGGCGTTGAAAAATTCCTCCTGCGTGCGGTCCTTGTTGGCGAAGAACTGCACGTCGTCGATCAGCAGCAGATCCAGCGAGTGGTAGCGCTGCTTGAACTCGTCGAATGTCTTGCGCTGATAGGACTTGACCACATCGGAGACAAATTGCTCGGCATGAATGTAGAGAACTTTGGCACTCGGCCGGTCGGCCAGCAATTTGTTGCCGACCGCATGCATCAGGTGCGTCTTGCCAAGGCCGACGCCGCCATAGATGAACAGCGGGTTGTAGAGTTGTCCCGGAGCGCCCGCCACGTGCGTCGCCGCCGCCCGCGCCATGCGGTTGGCCGAGCCTTCGACCAACCCTTCGAAGGTCATGGCGGTGTTCAGGCGCGTGTGCTGTCCGTTGGCGCCTGGCGCGGCCGCCACAGCGCGCGTGTCGTCGGCCGGTGCAGCGGGCAGCGGCACGACCGGTGGCCGCTCACTGGGCTTGAACCCGGCAGGAATATTATTGTTTATGGCGCTTGAACGCTGAGCAAGCGCTAACTCCAATTTGACCGGCTGCCCATGCACCTGCTCGAGCACCTGGCCGATGCGGGCGGCATATTGCGCGCGAATCCAGTCCAGTTTGAATCGGTTGGCGACCAGCAACGTGAGTTGCGTGCCATCCGGGGTGACTTGGGCCGCCAGTGGCTTGATCCAGGTGTTGAATTGCTGCTCGGGCAGTTCCTGGGCCAGGACCTCAAGGCAGCCAGGCCACAGCAAGGGGGCGACTTCGGGCATGGAGAGGGGGTGGTGGAATTCTTCGGTGCGCGCGCCCCAGGTTGTGGACAAACCCGCGGCGAGGGAGCAGGTCATTGTAGACGGCGGCCAAGTTGTCCACAAGCCCGGAGTGGCGGCCGTGCGACCCCTGCCGGTGCCGTATTGCGCACGCCATTGGCTGCGCGCCCCGGATTTGCGATAATTCATGGTTTTCCTCATCGGCTTTCCAGGCGAAGCGCCAATCGATGGCGCTTCAGTCGAATGGATGGCGGCGCGTGCCGGATGCGGCTGCGCTCACCGAGCGGGCCGACAGACTTCCACTGACCCAGATTCGAGCAAGGGGCGAGCACCGTGAAACGTACCTATCAACCTTCCAAGACACGTCGTGCCCGCACGCACGGGTTTCTGGTGCGCATGAAGACGCGCGGCGGCCGCGCCGTGATCAATGCGCGCCGTGCCAAGGGCCGCAAGCGCCTGTCGGTCTGATGCTCATGCCGCGTGCGCGGCCGCGGGGCTGATGGCGAGCGGCATCGAGCACGCGCGCGTGGATCCGCATGCAGCGACTGCGCAACCGAGCCCAGTTCCAGGCCTTGCTGGCTGGCCGCCCCGTGGCACGAACCGCCCATTTCGCCCTGCATCGCCTGTCGCTGCCGATGGACGGCGCGGGTGAAGAGACGTTGTTCACCCCCCCCGAACCCGCATGGCTGGGCGCCCTGGTGCCCAAGCGCTGGGCGCGTCGTGCCGTCACGCGCAACGCCATTCGCCGGCAGATTCATGGGCTCGGCGCCGAGGCCTTCGCCCAGGCGCACGGTGCTCGCCTGATCCGCCTGCACGCCGCCTTCGCGCCGGCGCAGTTTCCGAGCGCCACCTCGGCGGCGCTCAAGCGGGTCGTGCGGGGCGAGTTGCGCGAGCTGCTGCGCAAGGAGCCACCATGATCCGCGACTTGCTGATCGCCGTGGTCAAGGCCTATCGGCTGGTGCTTTCACCCTGGCTGGGGTCGGCGTGCCGATTCGAGCCGACCTGCTCGCGCTATGCACTGGAGGCGCTCGAGCGCCACGGCGCCGCCGCCGGCAGCTATCTGACGCTGCGGCGGCTGGCCCGCTGCCACCCCTGGTGCGCCGGTGGCTGCGACCCGGTTCCCGCCGTTGCGCCAAGCCTGTTCACCCATCTGCCGGGGGTGTCGCGCGACCCGCCTGACAATCCTTTCAAGTCCCCATGAACGATATCCGCCGCACCATCCTCTGGGTGATCTTTGCCTTTTCGCTGATCATGTTGTGGGATCAGTGGCAGGTCCACAACGGACGCTCCGCCACGTTTTTCCCCAGCGCGTCGGCGCCCGCGAACAAGGCCGGCGCACCGGCATCGACGGTACCAGCGGCCAGTGCGCCCGCCACCGAGGTCGCCGGCACACCGCCCGCCACGACGCAGGCGCCCGCCGCATCGGCTCCGGCGGTGCCCGAGGGTGCCGTGGTGCCGCGCGAGCGCATCGAGGTGAGCACCGACGTGCTCAAGCTGGTGTTCGACACCGAGGGCGGCTCCATCATCCACAGCGAGTTTCTGAAATACCCCGAATCGGCCGAGGACAAGCGCCCGTTCGTGCTGCTGGACACCGGCAGCGAGCAGGTCTATCAGGCGCAATCGGGGCTCGTCGGGGGACCCTTCCCCAATCACAAGACACCGATGAAGTTCAGCGGCGAGCGCCAATTGGCCGACGGTGCCGACCAGCTCGTGCTGCGCTTCGAGTCGCCCGACCTGGGCGGCGTGCGGCTGGTCAAGACCTATACGCTCGGGCGCGGCAGCTACGTGGTGAATGTGCGCAACGACGTGACCAACACCGGCGCGCAGCCCGTGAGTCCCCAGCTTTACGTGCAGTTGGTGCGCGACGGCGCCGCGGCGCCGGGAGGCACGGCGTTTTATTCGACTTTCACGGGGCCGGCGTTCTATACCGACGCCAAGAAGTACCAGAAAGTCGACTTCAAGGACATCGAGAAGGGCAAGGCCGAGTTCGTCAAGAACGCGGATGACGGCTACGTGGCGATGGTGCAGCACTACTTCGCCAGCGCCTGGCTGTTCAATCCTGGCACGCCGCACGAGAACTTCGCGCGCAAGGTGGATGCCAACCTCTATTCGGCCGGCATGATCGCGGGCGTGGGCGAACTCGCGCCCGGAGCGAGCCGCAGTACCGAAGCACGGCTGTTCATCGGCCCGCAGGAAGAAAAGATGCTCGAGCAGGTCGCGCCGGGGCTGGAGCTGGTGAAGGACTACGGCTGGTTCACCATCCTGGCCAAGCCGATCTACTGGCTGCTCGACGAGATCCATGGCGTGGTCGGCAACTGGGGCTGGGCCATCGTGCTGCTGGTGGTGCTGCTCAAGCTGGCGTTCTACTGGCTCAACGCCAAGGCCTATTCCAGCATGGCCAAGATGAAGGCGCTCAATCCCAAGATCACCGCGATGCGCGAGCGCCTGAAGGACAACCCGCAGCAGATGCAGATGGAGATGATGCGCATCTACCGCGAGGAGAAGGTCAATCCGCTGGGCGGCTGCCTGCCGATCGCGATCCAGATTCCCGTGTTCATCGCGCTGTACTGGGTTCTGCTGTCCTCTGTCGAGATGCGCGGTGCGCCGTGGATCCTGTGGGTGCACGACCTGTCGGTGAAGGACCCGTACTTCATCCTGCCGCTCCTGATGACGCTCACCACGCTGCTGCAGACGGCGCTCAATCCGGCACCGCCCGACCCGATGCAGGCCAAGTTGATGTGGATCATGCCGCTGGTGTTCAGCGTGATGTTCTTCATGTTCCCGGCCGGTCTGGTGCTGTACTGGTTGACCAACAACATCCTGTCGATCCTGCAGCAGTGGATCATCAACACCCGCATGGGCGTGCCGCCCAAGTTCCACCTGCCCAAGTTCTCCTGACGGCAGCAACTCGTTACGCTTTGACCAGACGGCCACCTGCGGGTGGCCGTTTGGCTTTGGGTACCATGCGGTTTCCTTCCAACATCTCGAAAAAAGGAGACACATGAAGCACCTGTTGCCCAAGTTGGGCCTGATCGCGGCCGCCACCCTGGCCCTGTCGCAACCCGTCGGCGCCGCCACCCTGCGCGTCGGTGGAGCCAACGACATCCTGACCTTCGACCCGCACGGGCAGAACCACCAGACCACGCTGGCCTATCAGCAAATGGTCTACGAAACCCTGGTGCGATACGACGAAAAATTCGAGGTCGTCCCCGGTCTCGCCACCAAGTGGACTTTCGTCACCCCCACGCAGCTGCGCTTTGAGCTGCGCCAGGGCGTCAAATTCCATGACGGCGCGCCCTTCACCGCCGACGACGTGGTGTTTTCCATCACGCGCGCCATGACGCCGCCGTCCAACATGGGCGCCTACGTGCAGAGCGTCAAGGAAGCCAAGAAGGTGGACGACCACACGGTCGATCTGATCCTCAAGGGACCCAGCCCCGTCGTGCTGCGCGAGCTCACCGGCTCCTACATCATGAACAAGGCCTGGGCCGAGAAGAACAACGCCGTGAAGGCGCAGGATTTCAAGGCCAAGGAAGAAAGCTACGCCTCGCGCAACGCCAACGGAACGGGCCCCTTCGTCCTGGTCGCCTGGCAGCCCGATACCAAGCTGACGCTCAAGAAGAACGATGCCTGGTGGGACAAGCCCAAGGGCAACATCGACGAAGTCGTGTTCACCCCCATCAAGTCGGCGGCCACGCGCTCGGCGGCGCTGATTTCGGGCCAGGTCGATCTGGTGCCCGATCCGCCGGTGCAGGATCTCGAGCGCATGCGGCGTGACACCAACCTGAAAATCCTCGACGGGCTGGAAAACCGCACCATTTTCCTGGGGTTCGACCAGTTTCGCGACGAGCTGCAGGGCTCCAACGTCAAGGGCAAGAATCCGCTCAAGGACAAGCGTGTGCGCCAGGCGCTCTATCAGGCGGTGGACATCGCCGCGATCGAGCGCAACGTGATGCGCGGCCTCGGCAAGCCCACCGGCACCATGATCGCGCCGATGGTCAACGGCTGGACCAAGGAGCTGGCCACGCGCGCCTCCAAGTTCGACGTGGCAGCCGCCAAGAAGCTGCTGGCCGACGCGGGGTATCCCGACGGTTTCGAGCTGACGCTGGACTGCCCCAACGATCGCTATGTCAACGACGAGCAGATCTGCCAGGCGGTGACCGCGATGTGGACCAAGGCCGGCGTCAAGACCAAGCTGCAGACCAACCCGATGTCGATCCACGCGGCCAAGATCCAGAAGTTCGACACCAGCGCCTACATGCTCGGCTGGGGCGTGGCCACGTTCGACGCGCTGTACACGCTGGATTCCCTGATGCACACGGTGGATCCGAGCGGCGGCGCCTCGGGCAACTTCAACAACGGTCGCATGAGCAACCCGAAAGTGGACGCGCTGATCGAGCAGATTCGCGTCGAGATGGATCCCAAGAAGCGCGACGGCATGATCCACGAGGCGCTGCAGATCGTGAAGGACGACTACAACTACCTGCCCCTGCACGACCAGGTCCGCCCCTGGGCCATGCGCAAGGGCGTGACCACCATTCATCGTGCGGACGATCGTCCGATGCCCACTTGGACGACTATCAAATAGATAGTTACCTTGGCTTGACAGACAAGCCTTTCAACCCAATCTGAAGCATAACCCCGGTGCC
>CAZGOL010000031.1:0-15449 GCA_964527755.1 uncultured Ottowia sp. | reverse complement strand
ACCTTGGCTTGACAGACAAGCCTTTCAACCCAATCTGAAGCATAACCCCGGTGCCATGCGGTGCCGGGGTTTTTTCATGGAGGCAGCATGTTGAAGCGCAACTGCCCACCCTGCATCACCACGGCGATGCGCTCGCCCTGGCCCGCCAGGCAAGCCAGGTCTTGCAGCGGGTTGCCATCCACCAGCAGCAGGTCGGCGCGCGCGCCGGGCGTGACTTCGCCAATCTCGCCGCCTTGGCCCAGCAGCTCGGCGCCGATGAGCGTGGCGCTTTGCAGCACCTCCAAGTTTGACTGCACCTGGGCGCGGATCAGCAGTTCCTCGCTCTGCAGCGGGTGCGAGGCGCCCAGCAGGTCGGTGCCCAGGGCCAGCTTGACGCCCGCGGCCTTGAAGATTTCGAGCGAGCGCAGGCCGGCGGCGCGCACCCGCTCGATCTTGGCCACGCTCTCGGGCCCCAGGCCCAGCCGCGCGCCGCCCTGCGCCAGCGCCTCGTAGGTGATCAGCGTGGGCACCGCATACGCGCCTTTCGCGGCCATCAGCGCGGCGGTGGGCGCGTCGATCAGGTTGCCGTGCTCGATGCTGCGCACGCCGCATTCCACCGCGCGGGCAATCGCCGCCGGCGTGTAGGCGTGCGCCAGCACCATGGCGTGGCGCGCGCTGGCTTCGTCGACGATGGCGCGCGTCTCGTCCACCGAGTAGCCCATGGCGTCGATCGGGTCGGTGGGCGAAGCCACGCCGCCCGAGGACATGATCTTGATCTGGTCGGCCCCCATCTGCAGCAGCTCGCGCACCGCGCCGCGCACCGCGTCCACGCCATCGACCACGCGCGTGCCGGCGAGGCGCTGGCAGCCGCAGCCTACCGGCTGCAAGCGGTCGGAGCGCGCGCGAAAGTCGCCGTGCCCGCCGGTGGGGCTGAGCGCCGGGCCGCTGACGAACAGGCGCGGGCCGATCACGGTGCCGTCCATGCCGTCCTCGATGGCCTGCTTGAGCGCCCAGTCCGCTCCGCCGCAGTCGCGCACGGTGGTAAAGCCCCGGCGCAGCATGCCGCGCAGGATGGGCAGCGCGCGATAGGCCAGGGTGGTGTTGGGCGTGCCCGCCAGCAGGCCCAGGTTGGTTTGCGAAAACGTCACGTGCACGTGGCAGTCGATCAGGCCGGGCATCAGGGTGCGGCCGCCGCCGTCGATCACGCGCGCGCCGGGGCAGGTGATGGGTGTGGCGCTGACTTCGCGGATGCGCCTGTCTTGCACCAGCACCTCATGGGCTGGCAACAGCGCACCGCCGCGCACGTCGAGCACGGCGACGTTCTTGAACAGGATCTGGCTCATGGCGGGTGCGTGCAAAGTGGGCATCGCGGATGATCATGCCACGCGGTCCGTCGGCTCGGGCCAGGCATCGGGTCGCCGTTTCATCGCGCATTCACCCACGACCCGAGGTGGCATCGGCCGACTTCATACAATGCCTCGCACCCGCAGCAAGCCATCCACGCCCCTCCGGCCCCGGGGCCCGACTTCAGGAGCGATTGGCTTGCCCCATCGACCATTGATCAACGAGGTCTTCATGCAGTTTCATCTCCCCGGCAACAAGCCCGATCCCGCCCTGCTGGCCAGCCTGCTGCGCCCGCTCGATCCCGACGCCCAGATCACGCTGGACTCCAAGAATCGGGTGCTCGAGGTGATCACCACCGCCAATGCGGATCAGGTTGTGGCCACTCTGGAGCGGATCGGCTGCGAGGCCAAGCAATTGGAGACCATGGTTCACATCAGCGGCGGCAGCACCTGCTGCGGCGGCTGCGGCTGACCCGGACCTGGACCCACGAGCGGACCCCGGAGGTCCGTTTTTTTCGCGGGACGCATGGCATGCCGCGCGGCGCGCCCGGGAAGGCGGGATACCATCGCCGGCGTCATGTCTGCACTGCCGACGTCCGCGCCCGACCCCATCGTGGCGATCGCCACCGCGCCAGGGCGCGGGGCCGTCGGCATCGTGCGCATTTCGGGCGCCCGTTTGCAGCCATTGGCCCAGGCGCTGTGCGCGCGCCCGCTGCCGCCGCGCCGGGCCAGCTACGGTCCGTTCCTGGATGATTCGGGCCAACCCATCGACCGGGGGCTGGCCCTGTACTTCCCGGCCCCGCATTCCTATACCGGCGAAGACGTGCTGGAGCTGCAAGCCCACGGCGGCCCCGTGGTGCTGCAACTGCTGCTGGCGCGCTGCCTGGAGGCAGCGGCCGAGGTCGATGCGGCCACCGGCCAGCCGCGGCTGGCGCGCCTGCGGCTGGCGCGACCGGGGGAGTTCACTGAGCGTGCCTTCCTGAACGACAAACTCGACCTGGCGCAGGCCGAGGCGGTGATGGACCTGATCGACGCCAGCACCGCGACTGCGGCACGCTCGGCCAGCCGCTCGCTGGAAGGGGCTTTTTCGCGTGAGATCGAGCGGTTGGCGCAACGCCTGATCCAGCTGCGTACGCTGATCGAGGCCACGCTAGACTTTCCTGAAGAAGAAATCGACGTTTTGACTAGTCAGGACGTGCCAGGGCAGCTATTGAAATTACAGCAAATGCTGGCTGAGTTGCAAGTTCGTGCGCGCCAGGGCGCGTTGCTGCGCGAGGGCATCCAGGTGGTCATCGCCGGTCAACCCAACGCCGGCAAGAGCTCGCTGCTCAACGCGCTGGCCGGCGTCGAGCTGGCCATCGTCACGCCGATTGCCGGCACCACCCGCGACGTGGTGCGTCAGACGATCCAGATCGAGGGTGTGCCGCTGCACGTGCTCGACACCGCCGGTCTGCGCGCGGCGGGCGATGCGGTCGAGCAGATCGGCATCGAGCGCGCGTGGCAGCACATCGGGCAGGCCGACGCCGTGCTCTGGCTGCACGATCTGACGCGCCGCGGCCAGAGCGACTACGAAGCCGGCGAGCAGCACATTGCCGAAGGCCTGGCCGAGCGCGTGCCGGCCAGCGTGCCGGTGCTGCATGTGTGGAACAAGCACGACGCCGTGCCGCAAGCGACCGTGCCGCCCGATGGCATCGCCCTGTCGGCGCGCACCGGCGAGGGGCTGGTCGCGCTGCGCCAGCGCCTGCTGGAGTTGGCCGGCTGGCAGGGCGGCTCCGGCGAGGGGTTGTTCATCGCGCGCGCGCGCCACCTGCACGCGCTGGCGCGAGCGGGCGAACACGGTCGGGCCGCGCAGACTCACCTGGCCGAGCCGCCGGCACTCGACCTGCTGGCCGAGGAGTTGCGCCTGATGCAGGGCGCCCTGGGCGAGATCACCGGCGCGTTCAGTGCCGACGACCTGCTGGGCGTCATCTTTTCGCGCTTTTGCATCGGCAAGTGACCGCGCCGTGTTGCGCCGGGCGTTGCCCGGTGGACGGCGCGCCCGGCGTTTCAGACCCCCAGGTAGATGCGGCGGATGTGGTCGTCGTGGGCGAGTTCGTCGCTTGGGCCTTCGCGCGCCACGCGACCGTTTTCGAGAACGTAGGCGCGCTGGGCCACGCGCAGGGTGTTCTGCGCGTCCTGCTCGGCCATCAGGACGGCCACGCCGCTGGCGGCGATGGCCCGGATGGCGTCGAAGATCTCGATCTTCAGCCGGTGCGCGATACCCACCGAGGGTTCGTCCAACAACAGGAGCCTGGGCCGACCCATGAGGGCGCGACCGATCGCGACAAACTGCTGCTGGCCGCCCGACAGCGTCGCGGCCACCTGATCGAGGCGTTCGCGCAGGATGGGAAAGAGCGCGAACACCTTGTCCAGGTCGGCTTCGACTTGCGCGCGCGAGCGCTGCAACCAGGCGCCGAGCTCGAGGTTGCGGCGCACGGTGAGCTCGGGAAACAGACGCCGTCCCTCGGGGCAGTGGCAGATGCCCAGGCCGACCACGCGGTACGCCGGCAGTCCATGCAGCGAGCGCCCGTCGAAATCCAGCCGGCCTCCACTGGCGAGGCTGCGCGAGATGGCCTTGAGCAGCGTCGTCTTGCCGGCGCCGTTGGGCCCGAGCACGCCAACCAGCTCGCCGGGCTCGACGGTCAGACTCACCGATTCCAGCGCCAGCGCCTTGCCGTAGGAAGCCGAGAGGTCCTGGATTTCAAGCAGGGCCAAGGGCCGCCTCCGTCTTGCCGATGTAGGCTTCGATCACCTTGGGGTCTTCGACGATCGTTGCGGGATCGCCCACGGCGATGATCTCGCCGAAGTCGATCGCCACCACGCGTTGCACCAGTTGCATGAACTCGCGCAGCTTGTGTTCGATGATCAGGATGGTGAGGCCGCGCGTCTCGTGCAGGTTCCGGATCAGCGCCGACAACGGCTCGATCTCGCTCGAACCGAGGCCGGCGAAGGGCTCGTCGAGCAGCAGCAGTTGCGGGTCCGTTGCGAGCGCTCGCGCGATTTCCAGGCGCCGCTGGTCGCCGTAGGTGAGCAGTTCCGCGGCCACCGCGGCCTTGTGCGCCAGGCCGACGGCCTCCAGCATGGCTTGCGCCCGATCAGCGGGCCTTTGCCCAGTGGCCCGGCCACGCGGCGAGTGGCAGGACACCATGGCGTTTTCGAGCACGCTCATGCCGACGAAAGGCCGGCACAACTGGAAGGTCCGCGCCATGCCCAGCCGAACGACCTGGTGCGGTGCGCGACGGGCCAGGTCATGGCCGGCGAAATGCAACTCGCCCGCGTCGGGACGAATGAACCCCGTGAGCAGGTTGAACACGGTCGTCTTGCCCGCGCCGTTCGGACCCAGGATGCCCAGGATCTCCCCGCGTGGCACGGAAAAGCTCAACTCGTTGACCGCCACCAGGCCGCCGAAGCGCTTGGTCAGACCCCGGACATCGAGCAACGCGCTCATGGCGCCGGCTCCCGCGGCGTCCCGGCCAGGCGTTGCCACAGCGGCGCGATCAGGCCGCGGCGCAGGAAGAAGATGACGGCAATCAGCAGCAGGGCGTAGACCAGCAGCCGGTACTCGCCGGCGCTGCGCAGCAACTCGCCGAGCAGCGTCAGCACGATGGCGCCACCGGCGGCTCCATAGACCGTCCCCAGACCGCCGACATAAACCATGCTGACGATGGCGATCAGGATCATCACCGACATCATCTGCGGGCTCACCTGCATCTGGTAGCTGGCGTACAGCGCGCCACCGAGGCCAGCGAACATCGCGCTGATGACCAGCGCCGCGATCTTGTAGAACGTGACGTCAATGCCGGCCGCCTGGGCCGAGGCCTCGTCGCCGCGCACCGCGCGCAGCAGCAGACCCCAGCGCGACCGCGTCAGGCCCACGAGCGCCACGCCGCTGGCGATCGCCACCGCGAGCACGAAGTAATAGAACGGCACGGTGTCGTGGACGAGCGGCGTCAGGCCCTGGATGCCTTCCTCGCCACCGGTGTACTCCCACAGGATGACCAGCAGGTGGTGCGTGATCTCGGCCGCCGCCAGCGTGGCGAGCGCGAAGTACGGCCCCTTCAGCCGCAGCGTCGGCAATCCGATGAGCAGTGCGACCAGGGCCGCGACGCCGACCGAGACCGCCAGCCCGAGCCATGGCGACAGACCGTGGTTGACGCCGAGGAAGGCGCTGGCGTAGGCGCCGGCACCGATGAACAGCTGAAACCCGAAGTTCTCACGTCCGGTGAGCCCGGAGAAAAAATCCCAGCTCATGCCCCAGATGGCATAGATCAGGCACAGCGTGAACACGCCGATCATGTAGTCGTTGCCAAGCCATGGCACGGCCGCCAGCAGGGCGAGACCGACGGCGGCAAGCACGATTTTTCGCATGCGCCGGCCTCAGAAGGCGGTGCGGCGGCCACGCAGGCCGGCCGGACGCAGGATCAGCGTGAGCAGCACGGCGCCAAGCGACACCACTTCGGTCCACGACGAGGATACGAGGTAGGCCATCACGGTTTCGGCGTATCCCAGCAGGATGGCGGCCATGATGCTGCCCGACAGCGACCCGAGGCCACCGACGATGACGATGGCGAAGGCCTTGATCAGCGCCGGCATGGCCATGGTCGGCGAGGCCGACAGGAAGGGCGCGGCCATGACGCCGGCGAGGGCCGCCAGAGCGGCCGCCAGTGCCACCACGCCGCCATAGGCGCGGTTGACGGGGATGCCCATGTATTCGGCGGCCACGGGATCCTGCGACAGGGCCAGGATGGCCGCACCGGCGTGCGTGCGCTGGATCAGCAGCCACAGCAGGACGAGCGAGACGATGGACACCACCAGCGTCAGCAGCTGCTGGCCGCCAATGTCGACGCCGCCGATGCTGAACTTGTGCTGGACGAATGCGGGCACGTTCACCACCTCCGATCCGAAACTGACCATCAGCACCTGCTCGATCACCAGCAGGAAGGCCAGCGTGACCATCATCACCGCCGTTTGCGAGTCGCGGTGTGGACGGATCAGCCAGCGCTCCACCGCCCAGCCGACGCCTGCGGTGGCGCCGATCGCGAGCACGGCTGCCAGCAACAGCGGCCAGCCGAGCACGGTGGCCAGCAGGTAACTGAGGTAGGCGCCCAGCATGTAGAACGCGCCGTGCCCAAGGTTGAGAATCCGCGCCACGCCGAACACCAGCGTGAAGCCCACCGCCAGCATCGCGTAGATGGCGCTGGTGACGGCGCCGTAGATCAGAATTTGGGCGGTCACGGCGTCGCCTGGCGCTTCACTTCATCCAGGGTGGATTGATGTAGTTGCCGGTGCGCGCTTCCTTGGGCCAGATGATGGCGCGCTTGCCGCCCTCCTGCCATTGCACGAACAGCAGGTTCACCAGGCCGGCGCCCGCCTTCAGGTCGTGCGTGGCATCGAGTTGCATGCGGCCGGTGGTGCTCGGCATGTCGATCGTCTCCAGCGCCTTGATGATCGCGTCGGTGTCGAGCGAGCCAGCACGCCTGACCGCGTCGGCGTACGCGTAGACCGAATCGTAGGCGCCCGAACCGGTGTAGACGGGCTCACGCTTGTATCGCTTCTCGAACGCCTCGAAGAAGGGCAGGGTGCGCTCCGACAGCGGCGCCTTCACGATGAAGTTGAAGGCCACCTCGGAAATGCTCTTGCCGCCGACGCGCTCGAAGAAGTCGGTGTCCTGGCTCTTCACGTCGATGCCGCCATAAGGGACCGGCACGCGTGCGTCATACCATTGCTTGGCCAGAATGTCGCTGGAAGCGTGCGAGAGGATGACGATCATGTATTCGGCGCCGCTGCCCTTGACCTTGGACAGCAGAGGAGAAAAGTTGTTGGTGCCGGTGTCGAACGTTTCGGCCAGCACGATGTCCAGGCCCTTGGCCTCGGCGTTCTTCTTGAGGAAAGGCAGCAGGTCCTGCACCCACTTGGCGCTCTCGCCGACGATGGCGAATTTCTTCATGCCCAGCTCGCCATTGAGAAAGCCGCTCATGTAGCCGAGCACGCCGTTGGCCAGGTGCAGCGAATTGAGCACGCCGGTGCGGAAAATGTACTTGTAGTTGTCGTAGTCCTGCTTGACCTTGGCGGTGATGGCGGGCGAAGCGGCCCCGACGGTGAGCGCGATGGTCTTGGCGCGCGAGATGTGCGGCAGTTGCGCCAGCGTCACGCCCGACGTGTAGCCGCCGATGAGCACGTCGACCTTGTCGTCGGCGGTGAGCTTCTTGATGGCGCTGATGCCCTTTTCGGGGTCCTCGGTTTCGTCGGCCACCACCATGGTCAGCTGGCGACCGAGCACGCCGCCCTTGGCGTTGATCTCGTCGATGGCGAGCTGGGCGCCGTCGCGGATGTCGCGGCCGGCCTGCACCTGGATGGCGGCGTTGATGCCGACCTTGATCGGGGGCTGGCCTTGCGCATGGCTCAGGCCGCAGCCGAGCAGCGCCGCCAGCAGGAGCAGGCGGCGTCGAGAGGCGGTGAGATGGGTCATGGACTTTGCTCCTGGTGGTGTCGTGGTTGGATCGAACGTCGGGCCCTGCGATTGCCACGGAGCCGGCCCCGCCGCCGCCATGGCGGCACGGCCGACCCCACTTGGTATTAGAGTCAATCCGGATGCATTTGCGTGTCACTTCAGTGACGAACCGCGGTGCCGGCAGCCCCGCCGCCCCGCGTGACCGCGAGACCCGGCGAGGGAGCTTCCGGTTTCCTTGGTTGCATCCAGCCTATGCCGGCTGTGCTACGGTTTCAGCGGTCGGGCCGCTTGGGGCGCCCGATCGTACCGCCGGAGACACCAGCATGGACACCGCATCGCCGAGCCGATGGCTCGAAGCGCAACACCGCCAGATCGACCAAGGCCTCGAGGGTGCGCTGAACGGCACCGGGTCGCTGGCAGAGCTCGCCGCCTCGCTGGATCTGCTGCGGCTTCATCTGTACATCGAGGAGGCCGTCCTGTTTCCGCCGCTGGAAAAGGCGGGGCTCACGATGCCGGTGTTCGTGATGCAGCGCGAGCACGGCCAGATGTGGCCGCTGCTGCAGTCGCTCGCGGCCGCGTGCGCGACGGGCGCGATCGGCCAGGGTGTGCGCGACGAGGGCGATGAACTGCTGTCGCTGCTGCAGATCCACAACCCGAAGGAAGAGCGGATCCTCTACAGCGTCGCTGATCAGCAGGCGGCCCGGCAGGCCGACGGCGCCCTGTTGCAAGCCATGCAGGCGGCCCGGGTTCCACCCGGTTGGGCCTGCGCGATGGCCAAGCGTTGACCTGCGGGGTGCTCGCTTCGCCAGGGCGCCAGTGCGGCTCAGTGCCCTCCGAAGCTCACCAGCGTGAACAACGACAGGCCGGCCTCGCGCAGGCGCTGCGATCCGCCGAGCTCGGGCAGGTCGACGATGGCGGCGCCTTCGGTGACGATGGCACCGAGCTTTTCCAGCAGCCTGCGACCGGCCATCATGGTCCCGCCGGTGGCGATCAGGTCGTCGATCAGCAGCACCCGCTGGCCAGGCCGTACGGCGTCGGTATGCAGCTCGACGGTGGCGCTGGCATATTCGAGCTCGAACGTCTCCTGCACCGTGGTGAAGGGCAGCTTGCCTTTCTTGCGAATCGGCACGAACCCCAGTCCGAGTTCGTAGGCGACGACCGAACCGATGATGAAGCCGCGCGCGTCCAGTCCGGCGACCACTTCGGGGCGCAGTGCGGGATTCATGTAGCGGTGCACGAACGCGTCGATCAGCACACGGAACACGCGTGGGTCCTGCAGCAGGGGCGTGATGTCGCGAAACTGCACGCCTGGAGCGGGCCAGTCGGGCACGGTGCGGATGTGCTGGCGCAGGTAGGCGGTGACGTCGAGGGGCGTGGACATGGGCAGCACCGGCGGGCGGAGTACAGGCCGATAGATTGTGCCCCGCTCGCGCGTCGGTCAGGCCGCCATGATGCGTTCGGCGCGTGCCAGCGGTTCGGCCTTCCCGGACAGCACCAGGGTTTCTCCTCCTTCCAGAACAATGTCGTCGCTCGGGATCACGGGCAGGCCGTGGCGGTTGCGCAGGCGCACCACGCGCAGCGGTCCCGTGTCCGCCAGCGCATCGGCCAGGCGCTGGCCTGCGACCCCGGCGGGCACGGTGAGGGTGATCAGGCGTTCGGCCTCAAGCTCATCCTCGTGGCTGTCGTCGGCGCCGTGAAAGAAGCCGCGCAACAGCCCGTAGCGCTCGTCGCGGTGCTGCTGCACGATGCGAATCACGCGGCGCATCGGAACACCCACCAGCGCCAGGGCGTGACCAGCCAGCATCAGCGAGCCTTCCTGCGATTCGGGCACCACCTCGGTGGCTCCGGCGGCGCGCAGCTTGTCCAGATCGCGGTCGGTCTGCGTGCGCACGATGACCGGGGTGTGCGGAGCGTGCGCGCGGATGGTCGCCAGCGTCTTGAGCACGGTGGCGGTGTCCAGGAAGGTGAGCACCACCGCACTGGCGCGCGTCAGGCCCGCGGCAATCAGCGTGGGTGCCTTGGTCGAGTCGCCGAACGCCACCGCGTGACCGGCGGCGCGCGCCTGGCGCACGCGGTCGGGATCCAGGTCCAGTGCCATGGTGGCGATGTTTTCCTGCTCCAGCATCCGGCCCATGGCCTGCCCGCTGCGACCAAAACCGCAAATCAGCACGTGGCCACTGGTGTTGATGGCTTCGGCCGCGATGCTGGTCATCTGCAACGACTGCTGCAGCCATTCACTGGACACCAGGCGCAGCACGATGCGGTTGCTGGCCATGATGATGAAGGGCGTGGCCAGCATCGACAGCACCATCGCCGCCAGGATGGGGTGAAACAGTTCGGGCGCGAGCAACCCCTCGCGTCGGCTCAGCGTCAGCAGCACGAACCCGAACTCGCCGGCCTGCGTCAGATACAACCCGGTGCGCAGCGCCACGCCCGCACTGGCGCCCAGCCCGCGCGCCAGCAGCGTCACCAGCACCAGCTTGAACAGCAGCGGGACCAGCAGCAGGAGCAGCACCAGCGGCCATTGCAGAACCACCTGCCGCCAGTCGAGCAGCATGCCGATGGTGATGAAGAACAGACCCAGCAGCACATCGTGGAACGGACGGATCTCGGACTCCACCTGAAGGCGAAACTCGGTTTCCGAAATCAGCACGCCGCAGATGAACGCCCCCAGCGCCAGCGAAAGCCCCGCCTGCTGGGTGAGCCATGCCAGCCCCAGTGTCAGCAACAGCAGGTTGAGCATGAACAGCTCCTGGCTGCGCCGGCGCGCGACGATCGTCAGCCACCCGCGCATCAGGTGCTGGCCACCCCACAGCAGCAGCGTGATCACCAGCGCTGCCTTCAGTGCAGCCAGTGCCAGTCCCGCCAGCAACTGCTCGGGCGGCGAGCCCAGCGCCGGGATCAACACCAGCAACGGCACCACCGCCAGGTCCTGCAGCAGCAGCACACCCATCACGCGCTGGCCGTGCGCGGTCTCCAGTTCGGCGCGGTCGGCCATCATCTTGACCACGATGGCCGTGCTGCTCATTGCCATCGCGCCCGACAGCACCAGCGAACTTTGCCACGACAGGTTCCACAGCGCCGGCGCCAGCCACGCCAGCCCGATCGAACCGAGCGTCACCGCGAGCATGGTCAGCACCACCTGCGCCAGCCCCAGCCCGAACACGTGGCGACGCATCGCGCGCAGCTTGTGGAGGTTGAACTCCAGCCCGATCACGAACATCAGGAACACCACGCCGTATTCGCCCAGTTGCCGGATGCTTTCGGCGTCCTGGCCGAACGCCAAGCCCAGCGTGTGCGGCTCCATCAGCACGCCGGCCACGAGGTAGCCCAGGATCGGTGGCAACCTGAACCAGCGGCAGGCTGCGACGCCCAGCACGGCCGCCAGCAGGTACAGCAGTGTCAGCTCGAGCGAACTCATGGCGCATGGTAGTGCAGCCGCGATACCCATCGATAGAATTGATCGCATGAATTTCGACCCTGAACGGGCTCTGCGGCTGGCGCGTGAAACGCTGGAGATCGAAGCCGACGCGGTGCACGGCCTCAAGCAGCGTCTGGGCGATGGGTTCGCGCGGACCGTCGAGCTGATGCTGGCGGTGCGTGGGCGCGTGGTGGTGATGGGAATCGGCAAGAGTGGTCACGTCGGGCGCAAGATCGCGGCCACGCTGGCGTCCACCGGCACTGCCGCCCTGTTCGTGCACCCGGCCGAGGCCAGTCATGGCGACCTGGGCATGATCAAGCCCGTCGATATCGTGCTGGCCATCTCCAACAGCGGCGAGAGCGAAGAGCTGCTCGTGATCGCCCCATTGGTCCGGCGCCTGGGTGCGCCGCTGGTGGCGATGACCGGGCATGTCGGTTCCACGCTGGCGCGACATGCCGATCTGGTGCTCGACAGCGGTGTCGAGAAGGAGGCCTGTCCGCTCAATCTGGCGCCGACGGCCAGCACCACCGCTCAACTGGCGCTGGGCGATGCGCTGGCGGTCGCCCTGCTGGACGCGCGCGGCTTCAAGGCCGAGGATTTCGCGCGCTCGCACCCGGGTGGCGCGCTCGGACGGCGCCTGCTCACGCGCGTGGCCGACATCATGCGCAGCGGCAGCGACGTGCCGCGAGTGGGCCCCGACACGCCGTTTGGCGAGTTGATGCGCGAAATGACCCACAAGGGACTGGGCGCCTCGGCGATCGCCGATGAGCAGGGCCACGTGCTGGGCATCTTCACCGACGGCGACCTGCGCCGCCTGGTCGAGACGGGGCGCGACTTGCGTGCACTCACCGCGATGCAGGTGATGCACGCCCACCCGCGCACGATCGGACAGAACCTGCTGGCGGCGATGGCCGCCGAGCAGATGGAGATCCACCGCATTTCGGTGCTGCTGGTTCTCGACGATGCCGGGACGTTGGTCGGTGCCCTGAACACCAACGACCTGATGCGGGCGAAAGTGATATGACGGCCACCGAGCTTTGTGCGTGGCGCGTGCCGCTGGCGCTGCACGCAGGTCTGGAGGGGACCCGATGACACCACGCGTTCTTCCTGTACTCACCTGGTCGCCCGAACTCCTGCTGCAAGCGCAGGGCATCCGCATCGCCTTGTTCGATGTCGATGGCGTGCTCACCGACGGTGGACTCTGGTATGGCGAAGCGGGCGAGGTGCTCAAGCGTTTTCACACCCTCGACGGTCTCGGACTGAAGTTGCTGGCGCGTGCGGGCATCGTGCCGGTGGTGATTTCGGGGCGTGATTCGCCGGCCTTGCGGGCGCGTCTGGCGGCGCTTGGCGTCGATCAACTTCGCCTCGGCACCGAGGACAAGCTGTCGGCCGCGCAAGCGTTGCTGCGGCAGATCGGAGGGGACTGGTCGGAAGTCGCCGCCATGGGAGACGACTGGCCAGACCTGCCGCTGCTGCGTCAGGCCCGTTTTGCCTGCGCGCCCGCCAATGCGCACGCCGAGGCGCGTGCGCTGGCGGCGTACGTCACCCAGCGCCCCGGCGGCGAGGGTGCCGTGCGCGAGTTCTGCGACTTGTTGCTGACGGCCGGCGGGCACTATCGCCGGCTGCTGGAGCAGCACTTGGATGCACAGCCATGAGCGGCGTCACCGTGTTTCCCGTCGCGCTGCGGTGGTCCGCAGCGTGCGGGATCGAGGCGCTCCGATGACGGCCGTGTATTGGTGGCGCCATGGGTTGAACCAGCTTTCGGCCTGGTTGCCGGCGCTGCTGATGTTGCTGTTTGCACTGGGTACCTGGTGGTTGGTGCGCAGTGCGCCGCAAGTGGGGGTGGGCGGCGCCGAGTCGCCTGTGTCACATGAACCCGACTACAACATGCGCCGGTTTTCGGTGCGCAGCTTCGATGCAACGGGGCGACTGAAGTCGGAGCTGACTGGCGCCGAAGGCCATCATTACCCCGATACCGACACCTTGGTGATCAGGATACCGCGCATCCGCTCGTACGATGAACGCGGCCAACCCACGGTGGGGAGCGCCGAGCGCGGCGTATCCAACGGCGATGGCACCGAGATCCAGTTGTACGGCGGCGCGCGCGTGGTGCGCGAAGCGGTGCCGGGCGTCGGTCGCGCCAAGGTGCCGCGCCTGGAGTTCCGCGGCGAATACCTGCGAGCCTGGACTCGGGAGGAGCGCGTGAGTTCGAACCAGCCGGTCGAACTGTGGCGTGGCGACGACCGATTTGCCGGCGATGCATTTGACTACGACAACCGCACCGGCATCGCCAACCTGCGCGGCCACGTACGGGCGGTGCTGCAGCCCGCTTCCCGTGCGCCGGCTTCCTGAGATCGCCCGCGGCCCAGCGATGTCCCGCCTGGTTTTCATCACGGGTGCTTCCAGCGGAATCGGTCAGGCACTGGCCGCCGGTTACGCGGCCGCCGGTTGGCGGCTGGCCCTGGTGGCCCGCCGCGAGGCGCAATTGACGGCCTGGGCCGAGGTGCAGGGCTGGTTGCCCGATAGCTGGCGCGTCTGGGGCGCCGACGTCGGTGCGGTCGAGCAGATCGTGTCCGCCGGTCATGCGTGCATCGACCAACTGGGCGTTCCGGACGTGGTCATCGCCAATGCGGGCATCAGCATCGGCATGGACAGCACCTGCCGTGACGATCTGGACGTGATGGCCCGCACCCTGGCCGTCAACAACGTCGGGATGGCTGCCACGTTTCACCCCTTCATCGAACCGATGCGCCGGCGTGGAGCCGGCACGCTGGTCGGCGTGGCCAGCGTGGCGGCCGTGCGTGGGTTGCCCGGACACGCCGCCTACTGCGCCAGCAAGGCTGGCGTGGTGAACTATTGCGAGAGCCTGCGCGGCGAGTTGCGCGGCAGTGGCGTGCGTGTCATCACCCTGCTGCCGGGCTACGTGGATACGCCGCTCACGCGCGGCAACCGCTATGCAATGCCGTTCCTGATGCCGGCCGATGCCTTTGCCCGACGGGCGATCTCGGTGATCGAGTCCGGCGCGAGCTACCGCGTGATCCCCTGGCAGATGGGGGTGGTGGCCAAGTTGCTGCGCGTACTGCCCAACGCGTGGTTTGATCGCCTGCTGGCCGGTCGCCCGCGCAAGGCGCGCGAGTCGGGACGCTGATCACCGCGTTCAGGCGTCTGGTGGTGTCCCTAAAGAAAAGGGCTCCCTCGGGAGCCCTTTCCTGGTTGGGTGGTGTGCCTCGTGATTCGGACGGGCAGGTGCCACCGAGCGGGTGAATCAATACTCGTCGCGACCGCCGCCGCCGTAGCCGCCGCCACCATCGCGCCGGCCGCCGCCGCGCGGACCCGATCCGTATGGGCTGCGGAAGTTGCCGTCGTTGCTTTCGCCACGGCCGCCGTAGCCGCCACCGCCTTCGCGGCGGCCACCGCCGCCGTAGCCGCCACCGCCTTCGCGACGACCACCGCCGCCGTAGCCACCACCGCCTTCGCGCCGGCCACCACCGTAGCCGCCACCGCCTTCGCCGCCGTAGCCGCCGCCCGAACGGGGTGCACGCGGCTCCATCGGACGGGCCTCGTTGACGACCACGTTGCGGCCGCCCAAAGGCTGGCCGTTCATGCCGTTGATCGCAGCCTGGGCCTCGGCATCGCTGCCCATCTCGACAAAGCCGAAACCCTTGGAGCGACCGGTGTCGCGCTCCATCATGACCTTGGCGCTGGTAACCGAGCCGAATTGGCCAAAAGCTTCGGCCAGACTCTCGTCGCGCACCGAATACGGCAGATTGCCGACGTAAAGTTTGTTGCCCATCTAAAGGGGACTCCTCAAAGACAATGGAAAAGCGATGGAGTCCGCAAGACACCTTCGACTGGGCAGCGCCGGGCCGTCAAGGAAGGGAAACTGACTGTTTTCACCGCAGGATCGCATGCGTGTGCGGTTGCACACCCGCGCGATTATGCGTCAGAAATCCGCTCGTCAAGCATCAAAAGAATAGTTGACTGAAAAAAATGGATTCTGACGCATACCACCGTTGCGCGGGACCGACTTTGCAGTGCCATGCGCGGCAATCCCGCTCGCCGCAGGCCGGGCTTCGTCGCCAAGCTGCCGGTAACCGCTCCGACAAGCGGCGCTATACTGAGCACTCGACAGCGCCGATTTGCTTCCTGCTTGCGGGCGCTCTAACAAATTCTGCTAAAGACGGTCCCGCGCAACCCCGGCTTCCGCATCTTTGGC
>CAZGOL010000030.1:0-21164 GCA_964527755.1 uncultured Ottowia sp. | reverse complement strand
GCCATGAAACCCGGACTCTCGCTGCGCGTCTCGCAGCATCTGGCCCTCACGCCGCAGTTGCAGCAGTCGATCCGGCTGCTGCAGTTGTCCACGCTGGAACTGGCGGGTGAAGTCGAGCAGATGCTGCTCGACAACCCGTTTCTCGAACGCGACGACGAGCCTTCATCGCACGAGGAGTCGGGTGCGCCAGGCGCCGGTTCGCTCGAAGGCGAAGACGCACCGCCATCCGCCCAGGCCACGCGCGAGGACTCGCAGGCTGCCGGTGCCGATGCAGAATCCGTCGCCGAAACGCAGGTGCCCGACAACTGGGAGGGCGACGGCAGCCAGGAGATCGCGCCCGACGATGGCGAATGGGGTGATCGCGCCGCGTCGGCAAGCGGTGGTGGCGACGACGATGAGGACCCCGGCACGCGGGCCACGCAGCACGAAACGCTGGCCGAGCACCTGCACCGGCAGGCGCTGGCGCTGCGGCTGACGCCCGAGGAGGCGGCGGCACTGCGCTTTCTCATCGAGTCGCTCGACGACGACGGCTACCTGACCGATTCGCTGGCACAACTGGCCGCCACGCTGACCGACGACGACGACGATCTGGAGCGGCTGGAGCAACTGGTGCACCATTTCACGCTGGCACACAAGCTGCTGCAGTCGCTCGAGCCGGCCGGCGTGGGTGCGCGCAACCTGGCCGAATGCCTGACGCTGCAACTCAGACAGCGTCTGGCGATGCCCGATGCGGACGCGGCCGCGCGGGAGGCGATCAACAGCGCCCTTTGCGTCTGCGCCGCACCCGCCGCGATCGATCTGCTGGCGCGCCGCGACGCGCGCAAGCTGGCGCAGCTCACGGGGCAAAGCGAGAACGCGGTGCGCGCCGCCATGCAGACCATCGCACGGCTCGACCCCAAGCCCGGGCGCCGCTTCGCGGACGTGCAACACCACATCGTCGTGCCCGACGTGATCGTGAGCGCCATCGGCACGGGCACGCGGCAGCGTTTTCGCGTGCAGCTCAACCCCGACGTGATGCCGCGACTGCGCGTGCATGAGTTCTATGCCAGCGCCTTGCGCACCGGCAAGGGCGGCGAGGGTCATCCGGCACTGGCGCAGCACCTGCAGGAAGCACGCTGGTTCATTCGCAACATCCAGCAGCGCTTCGACACGATCTTGCGCGTGGCCAATGCCCTCGTGCTGCGCCAGCGCAACTTCCTCATCCACGGCGAACTGGCGATGCGCCCGCTGGTCCAGCGCGAACTGGCGCAGGAGTTGGGCGTGCACGAGTCGACCATCTCGCGCGTGACCACGGCCAAGTACATGGCCACGCCGCGCGGCACCTTCGAGTTGAAGTACTTCTTCGGTTCGGGTCTCGGCACCGAAACCGGTGGCAACGCCTCGAGCACGGCGGTCCGGGCCCTGATCCGGCAGTTCGTCACGGCCGAAGATCCCGCCAGGCCGCTGTCGGACAGCCAGATCGCCGATCTGCTCAAGGAGCAGGGCATCGACTGCGCGCGCCGCACCGTGGCCAAATATCGCGAAGCGCTCAAGATCGCCCCGACGCACCTGCGCCGCCAGCACTGACCCGCCGCCCCGCCCCGCCATGGCTCGCATCGTCTTCGACCTTCCGACGCGGTTCGCCTTCACCACCGATCTGCAGGTGTACATCAGTCACGTCAACCAGGGCGGACACCTGGACAACGCGCAACTGCTCAGCCTGGTGTCGGAGGCGCGCGTGCGCTTCTTCCAGGCGCTGGGCTACCGCGAGGGTCAGGTCGATGGCGCTGCCATCGTGGTGGGCGACCTGCTGGCCCAATACAAGTCCGAGGCGTTTCACGGCGAGACCCTGCGCGTGCGGATGCAACCCATGGACTTCAACCGCTACGGATTCGACCTGGTGTTCTGCATGAACGAGGTCTCCGTCGGCCGCGAAGTGGCGCGCGGCAAGACCGGCATCGTGTTCATCGACGCCGGGACCCGCAAGGTGACGCCGATCCCTGCGCGCGCGCACCGCCAGTTGCTGCGGCGCGCCGAGACCGGGGGTGAGCACGCATGAGTCCATTGCAGCTGTTCCTGCCCTGCGCCGGTGGCGTGGAGACCCTGTTGGCCGACGAGGTGCACGGCCTGACGGGCCTGCTCGGCGACGACCTGATGATCCTGCGCGGCGGCGTTCAGGTGCGCGGCGACTGGCCGCTCGTGCTGCGTCTGAACCTGATGAGCCGGCTGGCGCAGCGTGTGCTGATCGAACTCGCGCACCAACCCTGCGAAGGCGAGCAGGATCTCTATGCGCTGGCCTCGGGCGTGCCGTGGGAAGAGTGGTTCGACGCGCGCCAGAGTTTTCGCGTCGACCTGACGGCGCAGGCCAGCCCGCTCAAGAGCCTGAATTTCGCCACCCTGCGCGTCAAGGATGCGGTGGCCGACCGCTTTCGCCAACACGCTGGCGGCGTGCGCCCGAGCGTCGATGCGCAGCGACCCGACGTGCGCGTGCAGGCGCACCTGACGGCCACGCACGCCACGCTCTACATCGACACCAGCGGCGATCCGCTGTTCAAGCGCGGCTGGCGCCAGGACAAGGGCGATGCGCCGCTGAAGGAAACCCTGGCCGCCGCCATGCTCGCTGCCTGCGGCTGGTGGCAGCCGGCCACGCGGCGGGTGTCGCCCCTGCCGCTGTACGACCCCTGCTGCGGCTCGGGCACCATCGTCATCGAGGCGGCACAGCTGGCGTCGGGTCGTCCGCCCGGTGGCCAGCGCCGATTCGGCTTCGAGCGCCTGCGGCCATTCGACACTCCACTCTGGAACGCTATCAAAACGGAAGCTGTTCCGGCAGATCCAGAAAGCCTTCGCGGCCAATTTGACGAAGAAAAACAAACCGTCCGGATCTTCGGCAGTGACGTGGCGCATCGCATGGTCGACTTCGCCCGGCGCAACGCCGAGCGCGCCGGCGTGGCGCATGCGCTGCAACTGCGTGGTGGCGATGCACTGCAACGTCTGCCGCCTTGCGCAACGCCGGGCGTGCTGCTGATGAACCCGCCGTATGGCGAACGCATCGCCGTCGCCGGCGTCGCAGGCGGGCAGGCTCGCCGTGGCCGTGAATCGTTCGATGGGCCAGTCGTGATCACGCCGGGCCGACAGTCCGCCGCGGGCAGCCACGAAGACATCGCGGGCGACGCGTTTTTCGAGCGCCTGGCCGCGCACTGGAAGAGTCACTACGGCGGCTGGACGGCGTGGCTGCTCACGCCCGATCGCAAGCTCCCCGGTCGCCTGCGCCTGAAGGAAACGCGTCGTGTTCCCTTGTGGAACGGTCCGATCGAATGCCGGTTGCTGCGCTTCGACCTGAGCGCGCGCCAACGGCGGCCCGACACCGACTCCTGACCGTCACCGCTCCGTGGTCGGCCGGTGACGACCAGCCACGGCACCGCCCGCTCAGAACGGGTGAACGATTGCGGAGTACCCGAAAGGATCGCCAACACGCGTGCGCTCAGGGTGCAACGTGGGGACGCGACTCGCCCGCCAGCGGGCATCGGCAACGCCGGTCTGGCGGGTCTGGATGGTCAAGGCGGACGGGCGCGGGTCGTTCGCGCCGTCTCAGCGCTTGCCGAGCTTGAACGGCGTGGGCAGCGGCCAGTTGGCGTTGCTGGCGCGCGCCGGATCGGGCGCCGTCGCCTTGGGGGCAGCCGCCTTGCGCCCGGGCTTCTTGCGCGCCACCGCCTTTTTCGCAGGCGCGGCCTTCTTCTGGCCAGCCGGCTTGCCCGTCGTCGACGCCGGCGCGGCAACCACCGACGCGTGGTCGTGGCCGGCATCCGTGACAGAGCGCGCGGCGTCGCGCATGGTCTGCATCGCAATCTGCTGGAACTGCTGGGTGAGCGCGCCCCACCACTGCATCGGGTCGGTCGCCCCCGCTTCGGATGCGGGCGCCTTGCCCTTGCTGGCCGCCGGGCGGGCGCGACGACTGGCTGGCGGCGCCGGTTGCTCCGGGTCACTGGCAGCGGCGGGTTCGGCCGGCGGCGCGGCGGCTGTGGCGGGAGCCGCCGCCCCGCCCCGATACGGCCAGCGCGCGGCTGCCGGCCGTGCGTCGTCGTCCTTGGGCACGGCAAACGCCTTGGCAACTTCGTTCATGCTGAGGTTCATGCCCCGCAGCGTGGCCAGCGTCATCTTCTGCACCTCCAGCGCCTGGATCGTGGCCTTGAGCGCCAGCAGGTTCTGTTCCAGCCAGAACTGCACGGCCTTCAACTCGGTCACCCGCTGCTCCAGCTCCTCGAGATTGACGGTGGGGGCGATCCAGTGCTGCAGGCCCGGCACACCGGATGCGCTGCCCTGACCGCCCGCCGTGAGCTGTTGCAGGAAATCGAATCCGGGGATCAGCTTGCCGAAGGCAAAGGAACTTTGTTCGCTCATGTGCACACCTCATCCAGGATGGGTCGCTCGGCGCCGCGCGCCATGCGCCGCCGCGACTTGGCGCAGCTTAACGCAAAGGGGTCGCGGCGGCCAGCCGCTCCAGGCGGATGCCGCGAGCGGCTGCCGCGGATCAGTGCTTCATGCCCGCACCGTGGCCCTGCGCAGCGCCGCCGGAGTTGAGCGCGCGCACGGGCACCTGCACCTGTTGGCGCTCTTCGGTGCCTCGCGCGTCGCGAAAGCGCAGCTCCAGCGGCACCTGTATGCCAGCCACCAGCGGCGCCTTCAACTCCAGCAGCATCAGATGGTGGCCGCCCGACTTGAGTTGCACCGGTTGGCCCGCCGGCAGCGCCAGCGACTCGATCGGGCGCATGCGCATCACGTCGCCCTGCATCGCCATTTCATGGATTTCACTGGCGCCCGCGGCCGGCGTGCTGGCTCCCACCAGTTGCGTGGCCGCGGCGGCGGTCAGGGTCATGAAGACGCCCGACGACTGCTGGCCGGGCACGGTGGCACGTGCCCAGGCGCCCTCCACCCGCACGGATTGCGCCGACGCGGCGCTGGCAAACCAGACGGTGGCCAGCGCCAGCGCGGCCACGACGAATTTTTTCTCGATGGACATCGGTCTTCCTTGATTCGAACTCGAAAACACGGCACCGCGCGCGACGCTCGACCGCGGCGATGAACAGGCGATCGGATCAGCAGGCGCTGGGCGGTCCGCGCGCCGGCAAGGGTGCGCAGGCCGCGGGTCGAAACCGCGCCTCGATCGCCGTCCAGTCAGCCAGCGCCACCGGCGCCAGCGTCGCTCGCTCGACGTGCGACGCGGCAGGTGCCGGCGCGTGCGCCGGCAAGCACAGCGCGCAATCGAGCTGATGCAACCGCCCGGTGTCGCCCAGGCCGCTGCCCGCATCGACCAGCAGCCGCACGCCACCGTCGGCGCCGCACACCAGTTGCATGGGGCGCGGCTGCACCAGCGGCGACCCGCCCGCCACGCCCAGCACGAGCGCGAACCACGCCAACGCGAGGCGAGCGAGCAACGAAAGACGCGAGCGCGGCAGCATCGCGCCGATTATGCGGGAGCGCCCGACGCGTTAAGCTTGGCGACCCATTCCCGTTCCGGGCCCTCGTGCCTCGTCGCCATGCTCACCCTGTGCGGTTTTTCAGCCAGCAACTATTACAACAAGGTCAAGCTCGCGCTGCTCGAAAAAGGCGTTCCGTTCGAGGAACGACTCGTCTGGGTCGGCGAGACCGACCTCGCTGCCAGTCCGCTGGGCAAGGTGCCGTACGTCATCACCGACGAAGGACCGATCAGCGAATCGACGGTGATCCTCGAGTATCTGGAGCAGCGCCATCCCGAACACCCGCTGCTGCCACAAGACCCCTACGCCTGCGCGAAGGTTCGCGAGTTGCTGCGTCACATCGAGCTGCATCTGGAGCTGCTGGCGCGCAACCTTTATCCCGAGGCTTTCTTCGGTGACAAGGTGAGCGACAACCTCAAGCGCCAGTTGCGGCCGCGGCTCGAAAAGCACATCACCGCGTTCGCGCGGCTGGCGCGCTTTGCGCCCTTTGCCTGTGGCGCCGAGTTCACGCTGGCCGACTGCGCCGCCATCGTCCACCTGCCGCTGGTGGCCAGCTGCACGCGCATCGTCTATGGCCAGGACCTGCTGGCCGACCTGCCGCTCACCGACTACCTGCGCCGCATGCACGAGCGGCCGACGGTGCGCCGCGTCAACGAAGACCGCAAGACCAACACCGCCGCCCTGATGGCGCACCTGCAAGCCATCCGCACGGCACGCTGAAGCGTCGGCCTGGCTCAGTAGTTCGGCGCGCGCCTCTCGCGCAGGCTGGCGACGCCCTCATGCACATCGGGGCCGGCAAAACCCATGAATTCGAGCGCGAGCGAGGTGTCGAAGTTCGGCCCGGCCTGACGATACCAGTTGTTGAGCGAATACTTGGTCCAGCGGATCGCGCTCTGGCTGCCGGCGGCCAGGCGGTCGGCCACCTCCCAGGCCTTGGCCAGCAGTTGATCGTCATCGACCGCCAGCGACACCAGTCCGATGCGCTCGGCCTCCTCGCCGCTCACCGCGTCGCACAGCATCAGGTAGTACTTGGCCTTGGCCATGCCGCACAGCAGGGGCCAGCAGATCGCGGCGTGGTCGCCTGCGGCCACGCCCAGCCGCGTGTGGCCATCGACGATGCGCGCGGTGCGCGCGGCGATCGAGATGTCGGCCAGCAGGCCCGCCACCAGTCCGGCGCCCACGGCCGGCCCGTGCATGGCGCTGACGATCGGCTTGTCGCAGTTGATGACGTTGTAGACCAGATCGCGCGCTTCCTTCCAGACTCGCGTGCGCACCGCGAAGTCGTTCGCCATGTCCTTGACCAGACCCAGGTCGCCCCCGCCCGAAAACCCCAGGCCCTCGCCGCGCAGCACCGCCACGCGCACGCTGTCGTCGCGACTCACGTCGCGCCAGATCTCGGCCAGCTCCCAGTGGCCGTCGTGACCGGCCGTGGGCAGCTTGCCGCCCTTGGCCTTCATCTGCAGGTCGATCACGCAGCCTGCCTGGCCGCGGCGCGTGATGTTGAAGGTCTGATAGCGGCCGTAATCGACAGTGGTCTGGCTCATGAAACGCTGCTCCTGGTTGACGGGGCGCCACCGCGGGCGCCGCAAGCGCGATCGTAGCGAGCATCGGCGACCACGGCACAATCGCCAGCCGCGCCCCGGCATGCAGCGCCGCCACCATGACCTACACATTCGTCTCCGCCACCATCCTGCTGTTGCTGATCACCGATCCGATCGGCAACATCCCCATCTTCGCCAATGCGCTGCGGTCGGTGCCCGCGAGGAGACGCCCGCGCGTGATCCTGCGCGAGGTGCTGATCGCCTTCGTGCTGCTGCTGGTGTTCATGTTCGTCGGCGACGGCTTCCTGCGCGTGATGAACCTGTCGGAGCTCTCGCTGCAGGTGGCCGGCGGCGTGGTGATGTTCCTGATCGCGATGCAGATGGTGTTCCCACCGCCCCACCAGCCGACCATCGAGCCGGCATCGGAAGAACCCCTGATCGTGCCTTTGGCCGTTCCGGCGCTGGCCGGACCGTCGGCGCTCGCCACCGTGCTGCTGCTGGTCAGTCAGGCGCCCGAGCGGCGCTGGGAATGGATCGCGGCGCTGAGCGTGACGATGGCGGTGTGCGCGCTGGTGCTGGTGCTGGCCGAGCGGGTGCAGCAACTGGTGGGCGCGCGCGTGCTGCAAGCCTTCGAACGCCTGTTCGGCCTGGTCCTGGTGGCGCTGGCGGTGGAGATGCTGCTGCGCGGCGTCAAGCTGCTGGCGCAGCAGTTGCACTGATTCAGCGTCGGCCCGCGGCGGGCTAGGCGGGGCCGACCCGCTGTTCGATGGCACCGAACAACGGCTGCCCGTCGCGGCCCTTCATCTCGATGCGCACGGTGTCCCCGTGCTTCAGATAGTCGGTGCTCGCTGCGCCATCCTCGATGCGTTCCATCGCGCGCTTTTCGGCGATGCAGCCGTAACCCCGCGGCCAGTCGCGCCGGCCGTCCTGTCGCGTGCCCTGGTTGCTGACCGTTCCACTGCCCACGATGGTGCCCGCGCGCAAGCGCCGCGTGCGCGCGGCGTGCGCGATCAACTCGCCAAAATGAAAGCGCATCTCGGGCCCGGTCTCGCACAAACCCACCTTGCGGCCATTCCAGCTCACGTTCAGGGTCAGGTGCAGCCGACCCTGTCGCCAGGCATCACCCAGCTCGTCGGGGGTGACGGCGACCGAGCTGAACGCGGTGGCCGGCTTGCTCTGCACGAGACCCTGGCCGCTGGCCCGTTCCGCGTCGATGAGCCGGCGCAGGGTCACATCGTTGGCCAGCATCAGCAGACGCACCGCCTCCAACCCCTGTTCAGGCGTGGCACCCAGCGGCACGTCGCCGGTGATGACGGCGAGCTCGCCACCGAAGTCGATGCCCAGGGACTCGTCGGACACCCGGATGTCGTCGCGCGCGCCCAGCAGGTCGTCGCTCGCGCGCTGGCTCAGCAGCGGCCCGGAGTCGCCAGCGGCTCGCACGTCGTCGCCATCGATCGCGTGCACCAGCTCCACATGGCTGGGGTAGGCCGCACCGTCCAGCCGCTGATGGGCGCGCGGCAGCGGCGCCATGCAGCGAGCCGGCTCGAATGCGAAGGGGTGGCGCGCCCTGCCGGCGTTGAGGGCGTCAAACAGGTCCTGCAACTGCGGCGCCATGAAGTTCCAGTCGTCCAGCACCTGCTGCAGGTGCGCGGCGATGCCGGTCGCATAATGGGCTGTGGCCAAATCGCGCGAGACGATCACCAGTTGCCCGTCGCGCGAACCATCTTGATAGGTTGCCAGTTTCATGGGGGGCGAGTGTAGGGGCTGCCCAGGCGGCACGGGGCGTCGAGTCCGCCCCACCGCCGCCGGCCCGCAGGCACCGGCGCGCAGATGACCAGCACGTGCGATGGCAAACCCGGCCCAAGGCCGATGCTCGGCTGGGTGGTGGCCGTGGGCCTGATGCACCTGCTGGTGCTCGACGGCGCGCCGCGTCAGGCCCCCGCTGCAGCCACGCACCAGCCCCTCGCGCTGTGGACACGCCGCATCGATCCGACGCCCCCAACCGTCGCGGGTCCGGAACCCGCGCATCCGGTGGTCGTCGAAACGCTGCGCCCACCCCCGCCGACACCACGCGCGAGTCGCTCCGCCAGGACAAGCCAGGGCACATCGTCGCCGCCCCGCGTGCCGGTGGCCAGCCCGCCAGCGGTTCGCGCGGACCAACCGGGCACCGACCCTTTGCCGCCGCAGGTGCCCACGGCCGCCCACGCGGCGGTTGCGCCAGTGCGCGTGGCCGGCGCGGCCGCTCTGGTCTTCGACGTCAGCGGACTCGCGCGCGGTGAACCCTACGAAACGCAAGCTCGACTCGACTGGCGGCGGCAAACGGGCCGCTACCAGGCCGTGTGGTCGGTGGATGGCCCGCCGCCGGCGATGCGCACGCAGCGCAGCGAAGGCGCCATCACCGCCGCGGGGCTGGTACCCGAGCGGTTTTCGGAGCGCGCGCGCGGGGAGCGCGCGGCACACTTCGACACCGACGAGGCGCGCATCCGCTTCAGTGCCAACACGCCCGACGCGCCGCTGCTGGCCGGCAGTCAGGATCGACTCAGTGCCTTGCTGCAACTGGGCGCCCTGCTGGCGGCGGCGCCCGAGCGTTACCCGGCGGGAAGCGCAATCCGCCTGCCAACGGCCGGCACCCGCGGCGCCGACACGTGGGATTGGCAGGTCGAGGAAGACGAGGAGTTGCAGCTTGCCGGCCGTACGTTGCGCGCCGTGAAACTGGTGCGCCCGCCGCCGATGCAGTACGCGCCGCTGGTGGAGTTGTGGCTGGCGCGCGAGCTGGCCTTCCTGCCGGTGCGGCTGCGCGTCACCCAAGGCCACGCGCGGCGGATCGATCAACGGTTGCGCGCGATCGAGGCCATGCCCTGAGCCATGGGCGCGGCGCCACCCGTCAGCGAAACACCACCGTGCGCCGTCCGTTGAGCAGCACGCGGTGCTCGCCGTGCCACTTGACGGCGCGCGCCAGCACCTGGCTTTCGGTGTCGCGACCGATCGCTGTCAAATGCTCGACCGAGCGGCTGTGGTCCACCCGCGCTACGTCCTGTTCGATGATCGGGCCTTCGTCCAGGTCGGCCGTCACGTAGTGCGCGGTGGCGCCGATCAGCTTGACACCGCGTGCGTGCGCCTGGTGGTAGGGGCGCGCGCCCTTGAAGCTCGGCAGGAAACTGTGGTGGATGTTGATGGCGCGCCCGGCCAGGCGCTCGCACAGGCCGTCCGACAGGATCTGCATGTAGCGGGCCAGCACCACGAGTTCGGCGCCCTCGGACTCGATGATTTCGAGCTGGCGCGCTTCCGCGCGCTCCCTGTCCGCCCGCGTGACGGCGATGTGATGAAACGGCACGTTGTAGCCGGCCGCCAGCTGGTAGAAATCGCGATGGTTGCTGATGACGGCGCGGATGTCCAGCGGCAGCAATCCGCTCTTCCAGCGAAACAGCAGGTCGTTGAGGCAATGGCCCTCGCGGCTGACGAAGATCACGCAGCGCATCGGCTGCGCCGACTCGTGCAACTGCCAGCGCATCGCAAAGCCATCGGTGAGCTCGGGCAGTTGCGCGCGCAGCGCCGGCGCGTCGAGCGCAGCGCAGGCAAACTGCACCCGCATGAAGAACAGGCCGGTATCGTGGTCGTTGAACTGCGCCGCTTCCTCGATGTTGCCGCCCCGTTCGAGCAGAAAACCGGAGACCGCGTGCACGATGCCGCGCTGATCCGGGCACGACAGGGTGAGAACGTAGGTGTCTTGCATCGCGCGCGATTGTCGCAGCAGGGCCGGCTGGCCGCCGGCGGGTTTGCGCGTTTCTTTGCAAGGCTTTGCACGCCGTTTACAGCCAACAACGTCGATTCGCGCGTTGAATGGTGACCCGGATCGGTTTCACCACGAGGAGATTGCCACATGACCCGTCCCACACTCAAACCCCTGTTGTTCGCGGCGGCGTTGCTGACTGGTGCCACGGGCCTGGCCCTGCCCACGGCGGCACAGGCCCAGGCGTTCGTGTCGGTGCAGATCGGCCCGCCCCCACCCCCGCGCTTCGAGGTGGTGCCTGCGACTCGCCCAGGCTACGTCTGGGCTCCCGGCCATTACGAGTGGCTGCACGGCAACTACGTCTGGCGCCGGGGCTACTGGACGACCGCGCGCCCCGGATACGCGTACGTGGCGCCGACTTGGGTGGCCGACGGCCCGCGCTGGGTTTACCACCCTGGGCGCTGGGACCGGCACCCGGGGCAGGCCGGCCCGCGCCCCTGGGGGGACCGCGACCACGACGGCGTGCGCAACCGTCGCGACCGCCACCCGCGCGACCGGCACCGCTACTGAGCGGGTGCGCGCGACGGCTGGGGCGGGTGCTTGAACTCGGCGCAGTAGTCGCGCGGCCGTCTGGCCGAAGTCGGCCACACCAAGTCGGCACCGGCTGCCGGGTTGCCAGCCATTCTTTCAGCAACGCCCTGGGGAGGCGCAGCCAGCGCCGACACCACCTTGAACCTCAAATCCGGCGGCAGATGCAGCGGCACACCCACGTCGCGCTGCACGTGGCCGTTGCCGGCCACCAGGAGCACCGTTCGACCCCGCCGGACGGCGCGCGCGACGGTGTCGGCCATGGCGAGGTCGCGGGCGATCTGTATCCGCGTCATGGGGAGAATCTGCGTTTCGGGCAAATGGTCGCAGTGGCCTTGCCGGATGCGCTGCTGCTGCTCGGCCAGCACGGCAGGCGCTACCCGCGCGTCGAGCGCATCGTCACGCATGGCCTCGCGCATCCGCACACGCGCCAGGTTGGCCCCCAGCACGGGCACGCCGGCGCGCACCGCCGCCATCACGAGCGGCCCGTAGACCGTCCACGGCCATCCGAGACCGTCCCAGGCCAGCGCCGCGCGCACGTCGGCCTCGCTGGCGTCGCGCGGCAGCACGCGGGTGTCGCGCCCCTGTTCGGCCATCTCGATCGCCAGTGCTTCCAGCACGCCGCGCTCGGCGAGCCAGCTCACGAACTGGCGTTCGAGGCGCTGGTGCTCGGGGGCGTCGTGCTGCTCGCCCAGCAGGATCAGCTCGGCGGGCAGCAGGGCCGTCAGGCGCGCCTGTTCGACTTCGGTGAGCGAAACGGCAGCCGGTGTGGCACAAGCCGCCAGCAGCGCGGCCGCGATGCAGGTCAGGGCAGTTCGCAGCCCGCTGCGGATGCCGCGTGGTCGAACCGTGGGCACGGCGAGTTTTACGACTTCAATATGGTTCTGGTGCTTGTCTGATTTGCCGCAACAGCTATCACATTAATAGCAAACGGCGCGCTCAGTGCAACACCACGGGGTTTTGCGCCAGCTCGGCGTAACCCTCCAGCGTGGCTTCGACCTCATCCTGCGTGGGCGTGTTCTCCTGCCAGGCGGCGATGCGGGCCTGGAACAGCTCGGCCCACAGGCCGTCAAGGTACACCTCCTTGCCCGAGCGCTTGTCCACGATCTCGAAACCGTGGCGCGCCAGCGTCGGCTTGCCCGCCGGCGCCTGGGCATCGTGCGGCACGTCGGGCAGCAGGTGGACCACGGCGAACGTGTCGGAGTCGTAAAGCGTGTTCATCGGCAGGCAGAAGGTTTCGGGCTGTCGGAAAGAGGAACCGACCCCATAGTTGGGAACGATCCGGCGCGCTTCAAGGCCGACACGGGTGAACCCCTACGCCTCATAGGACAGCAGCACCACGTCCGCCGCCTGCGCGCGCAGGGGCAGCAGCGCCTGGTAGGCGGACGACGAGAACCAGGCCTGTGCGGCCCGCGTGTCGGGAAATCGGATGACGACGATGTCGGTGTGCGCGTGCGTGCCGGAGAACACCGCGGCCTTGCGCCCGCGAAACACCAGCTCCGCGCCCCAGGGCGCCAGGGTCGCGGGCACCTTCGACTGGTATTCGGCCCAGTATCCAGCGTCTCGCACCGTGATGTGTCCCACCACGTAGGCACTCATCGTTCACTCCCCATTGCAGATCGCGGCGATGCGCGCTCGCCACCTCGTTCCATGGTACACGCCGAGGCTCGAAACCGGCTGGACACCCGCGCAGATCGGTCTGCATTCGGCGCCAAAGCAACAGGCCCTGACGCGATGGCCGGCCACACGCACTCAATCGTCGCCGTGCCGCAGTCCCGTCAGCGTGAACCGATGAAAGCCGCGCAACGTGGTCAGCTCGAACTCGGCCGAGGTTCCCGCCACGCGCTTGACCTCGGCCAGCGGCACCCGCAGTCGCTCGCGCTCGCCGGCCGACGCCACGCCCGGATGGGCTGGCGGGTGATGCTCGACGAGCGTCACCACGCGCTGTGACGGCGCGCCGACCTCATCGATGGAAAACGCGAACGCACCCTGTCGGCTGGCGCGATGGCCGGCCAGGATATCCGGGAAAAAGAGCTCGATCTCCCGGGGCTCCCTCAGATCGAACGTCAGCAGGTCACGCACCTGCAGCCTCTTCTCGTCGAGCCGGTCGAGAAACAGTCGCTCCCACTCGGGCACGCTGCCCTCGTTTTCGTGACCCTCGGACACGCCGTAGTTGCCACCGGCCGACTTGAAGCCGATGCGTTGCGTGTGCGAGAGCTCGGGCAGCAACCGGTCCACCAGCCGGCCGAAGGCATTGGGAAACACGACGAACACCACCGGTCCGCTGTGCAGGGCGATCATGCGATCGAGTGGATGGATGCTGGAGCTGGACATGGTCTCGGTTTCGGCGGCAACGCCTCGCATGGTAGCCAGCGCGCGCCCGCAGCCGCCCGGCCACGTGCGCTCGACCCCGGCGCGCCGGTGGAATCGTCGACACGCCCACCAGCGGGCCGGCGCACCGCTCAGCCAGCGTGCCGCGTCGCGGCGCCCACCAGCGCCGCGATCAGCAGCAGCACGGTCGGCAGCATGGTCAGGATGAAACCGGGCGCACGCCGCGCCGGCGCCGCCACGTAAAGCTGGCGATACAGCAGCCGGCCCACCAGCCACACCGCGCCCACGCCTGCAACGACGCCCTGCGGCCAGTAGAGGCTGGCGATCAGCAGCGCCGGCAGGAACGCCACCAGCTGCTCCAGGGTGTTCATCTGCACGCGAAACGCGCGCTCGAACTGCTCGTGACCGCTGGTGGCCGGCGCCAGGACGCGGTATTTGATGCGCGCGCGACCGACCAGCGCGGCGAAGGCCATGTACTCGATGACGGCGAGCAAGGCGACGATGTGGACGTAGTTCATGCACCCTCCGGAGATGCCGGTGTCCGTCGCGCGAGCCGATCAGGCAGGCGCGGCGGCACCGGTGAAAACCACACGATAGTCGCTCAGGAAATCCGCCAGGCTCGTGGGGCCACGCCCGGTCAACGCCTCGAAATCGGGCGATACCGTCTGATCGGCAGGTCCGTAGGCCGCCGCGATGTGCGCCAGGTCGAACGCGCGCCACGCCGGCACCCCCGCTGCCAGCAGCCGCGCCTCGTATTCGATCGGCGGCACCGCTTCGTAGCGAACCGGCCGGCGCACAAGCGCCGCCAGCGCGACCGCCACTTCGCCGTAGCCCAGCGGCGCCGGTCCGGTCAGGCGGTATTCGCGACGCGCATGCGCGGTCGGATCCGCCAACACGACGGCCGCCGCCACGCCGACATCGCGCGTGTCCACCAGGGGCACGCGCCCATCACCCAGCGGCGCCGACAACAGCCCATCGCGCCGCACGACCTCGGCCGCGCGCGTCAGGTTCTGCATGAACAGGTGCGGCTTGAGCAGCGTCCAGGCCGCGGGGCCCGCCCGCAGCCGTTCGTCCACGGCGTGATGGTCGCGCATCAGCTCCACCTTCGACGCAGCCGCCGCGCCGATGGCCGACAGCTTGACGATGCGGCGCACCCCCGCGCGCCAGGCGCACTCCAGCACGTTCAGTTGCTGCGCCACCGTGTCCGGGCCGTCGCGGCCGGTGAGCAGCAGGGCATCGACTCCGGCCAGTGCGCGCGCGAGCGCGGCGGCGTCATCAAAACTGCCGGCGACGCATTCCACCCCCGCCAGCGCCGCCACCGCGCGCGCCGGCTCGCGCACCAGCGCGCGCACGGTTCGTCCGCGCGCCACCAGGGCGCGCGCTGTGGCGCCGCCCACCTGGCCGGTGGCCCCCGTGATCAGAATCGTCATCGTTCCCGCGTGAGTCTGGGGCTGGCGCCCGGCATGATCCCTCAGCTGCGCAGCGGCAGCGCCGCACCTATGGCCACGAACACCCCGCCGCAGGCCCGGTTGAAGCGCCGGCCCATGCGGATCAGCCAGGGACGAATGCGGTGCGCGGCGCTGGCCAGCACGTATTCGGTGATCACTTCGGTGGCCATGAACGTGCCCGCCAGCACCGCGAACTGCACCAGCAGGCTGCGGTGGGGATCGATGAACTGCGGCAGGAAAGCGGCAAAAAACAGCAGCGCCTTGGGGTTGCTCACCGCCGACAGCAGGCCCTGGCGAAACATCGCGCCGCCGCTGGCGCGCACCGGCGCCACGCCATCAGCCGCCGCCACCGGCGGCGCGCGCCACACCTGGATGCCCAGCCACACCAGGTAGGCGCCGCCTGCCCACTTGAGCACCGTGAGCCACAGCACCGACGACTTGAGCAGCGCTCCGATGCCAAACATCGACAGTGCGATGATGGCCACGAACCCCAGCGCCCCGCCCATGATGGTAAACAGCGTCTTGCGGCGGCCATGCAGCGCGCCGTGCGTCAGCGCGAGCAGCCCGTTGGGCCCCGGCGAAAGCGACAGGCCGATGGAGGCCAGCAGGTAGATGAGCCAGGTGTCCAGTTGCATGCAGGTCTCGCGGTCTCGGGGCGGTGGCCGGCAGCGCGTCGGCGCGCAACCAGCCGGATGCAGGCCATGTTACCCGCAGCCGGCCACGGCCGCTGACGATGCGGGGCGGGTTGCTCGCCCCACCCCGTCACACTATCGAAAAATGAGCTGTCATGGCTTGTGGCACCAGCCAGGGCCAGCTTTGTCGATCGAAGACATTCGGTTCGACGATGATCGTCCCCAATGCGGTGCGCCGGCATCGGTGACGCAGACCGGATGAGCGCGCAACGGGCCGCGCTCATGGGGTGCGGCGCGCAACGCTCGCTTGATTCTTGCGCTTTATCAATGATCTTGGCGAAACCACCGGCATCTGTCGGCAAAGTCACGCGACGCTCGCGATTCACGCGCTCCACGCGTGGCGGTGCGCGCGGTCGGTGACTAAACTGCGCCATCCACCGGACCGGGCCGCGCGATGTTGCCCGGCCTGCCCGCGAAACAAGGCCACCCGTGCGGCCGACCGCCGCGACACCAGGAGCACCGACATCATGGGATTTTTTGGCAGACTGCTGGGCCATCCAGCCACCGAAGTGCCGCCCGCGACCGTCAAGCCGGTGCCACAGCCCGATCCGGCGCCGGTGCCCACGCCTGGGCCCGCGCAGGGCATCGTCTACGACCCCAAGCTCGTCCCGTCGTTGCTCGAGGAGCACGCGCAGCTGGGCAAGCTGTTCGGCCAGATCGGCGAGATGCACCGGGCGGGCAACGCCGAGGGGGTGGTTCGCCTGCTGTCGCAGTTCAAGTCGCGCATCGAATCGCACGTGCTGACCGAAAACGTGCGCTTCTACAACTTCCTGGAGCAAAGCATGCGCGGCGATGGAACGAACGTCGAACTGATGCGAAGCTTTCGCCGCGACATGAACGACATCGTGCGCCAGGTGATCAACTTCGTCAAAAGGTACCAGCAGGAGTACCCCACGCCGCAGGGCGCCGCAAGCTTCGGCGCCGCGTACCAGGAGATCGCGGTGCTGCTCGAGCGGCGGCTGGACAGCGAGGAAGGCAGTCTCTACCCGATGTACGCCAAGCCGGCTTGAGGCCGGGCGGCGCCGACGGGCGCCGCGCCGGTCAGCCGCACCGGCACTCGCCGGCACGCGTTTGAGACGCCATCGTCACCAGCGGTCCGAGCGCATGAACATTTCCCACGATCCCCGGCGCAGTTCGTACACGCCCACGGCGGCGTAGGTCTGCTCGCCGCGATCGTCCCATTTCATGATGCCGGTCACCGGCGCGTAGCCGCCGCGCTTGTGCAGGGTGGCGCCGACGTCGGTGGACTTGACCGAGTCGCGGCTGCGCCGCAGCGCGTTGGCCAGCACGTGCATGCTGTCGTACGTGTAGTGCCCGCCGTAGGCCGGCGGGATCTTGAAGGCGCGCTGGTATTTGTCCAGGAAGGCGCGCCCGCCGCTGAATTCCTTGGCCTCCAGGATGGGCGAGGTCGTGTAGACGCCGGCAATCTGGCCTTCGGCCTTCATCATGTCGGTGGTCTTGGCGGTGTCGCCGCCGAGCATGCTGACGTTGGTGTAGTTGATCTTCTTGAGTGCCTCGATCAACGCCAGGTTCTGGAAGTCGTTGAGCGTGGTCACGATCACGTCGACTTTCTGGGCCTTGAGCTTGCCCGCCAGATCATCGAACGCCACCGTCTTGTCGTCGAACGACTGGCGCACCACCACCTCGCGCTTGGCCGCCTTCAGTTG
This sequence comes from uncultured Ottowia sp., assembly GCA_964527755.1. Classification (GTDB taxonomy): domain Bacteria; phylum Pseudomonadota; class Gammaproteobacteria; order Burkholderiales; family Burkholderiaceae_C; genus Ottowia. Next base: position 3,714 of record CAZGOL010000030.1, on the reverse strand, counting down.
CTCGGCGGCGCCATCGGCGAGGTCCTTGCCGTAGGGTGTGCCATCGTCGATCGACGCGAAGCGCGCCCCATTGCCCAGCCGCGACACGGCGAACGAGCCGATCGCGCGCGCCTGCATGGTGTCGTTGGCCACCATGCGGAAGGTGGTTGGCAGTCCCAGTTGGGTGAACTTCGGGTTGGTCGAAATGGCGATCTGCGGTATGCCGGCCGCCGCATACACCGGCGCCGCGGCAATGCTGACGCCCGAATTGAGGTGCCCGATGACGGCAATCACGCCCGCATCCACCAGTTGCTGCGCGACCTTTTTGCCAGTCTCCGCGTTCGAGTTGTCGTCGCCCGAGACGATCTCCAGCGTGACCGGCTTGCCGCCGATCGAGAAATCGCCCGCGTTGAGCTCGTCGACCGCCAGTTGCACGCCATTGAGCAGGTCCTTGCCCAGCGAATGGATCGGCCCGCTGAGCGGCTGCGCGACACCGATCTTGATGGTGTCGGGAATGCGACTGCAACCGGCCAGAGACAACACGCCGCCGAGTGCAAACGGAGCGGAAGCCAGGCCCGCTGCAAACCGCCGTCGGTTCATGAATTCAGACATAAGGTCTCCGGACGTTACAGGAATGTCATCATGCTAACATTTATGGACTATCTGAAAAACCGTTTCGGCACGGTTGATCCGTGAACAAATCCCGTTCCGGGGTGATTGCGGTGCGGTGCGTGTCCTGGCAACCACACCCGGCCCCAGGAATATCGGCCGAACGGGCGGATTCGGGGCGCGCCACCCCGCTCAGGGGCCGGGAGTCGATGGGTCGCGGCGTCGCTCGGCGAACCCCGCATACCACGCGAGCGAGCCCGGGTTGGCCATGGCCTCGCGGTTGACCACCTTTTCGATCGGTTGGCCCAGCAGCAGTTTCTTGATCGGCAGTTCCTGCTTCTTGCCCGAGAGGGTGCGCGGAATTTCAGGCACCTGAAAGATGCCGTCGGGCACGAAGCGCGGGCTCAGTGCCGTGCGGATGGCGTCGTCGATGCGCTTTTTCAGGCCTTCGTCCAGCGCCGCGCCGGGGCGCAGCACGACGAACAGCGGCATGTAGCTCTCGCGTCCCAGGTATTCCAGGTCGACCACCATCGAGTCGAGCACCTCGGGCAGGGCTTCGACGGCACTGTAGATTTCGCTGGTGCCCATGCGCAGGCCCTGGCGGTTGATGGTGGCGTCCGAGCGGCCGAAGATGACGCACCATTCGCCCTGGCCGTGCTCGTCGCCGATGCGCAGCCAGTCGCCGTGGCGCCAGACGCTGCCGGCGCTGGCGTCCAGATCGCCGCCGCCGGGCTTGCGGCCGTGGCCGGGCGGGTACATCTCGAAGTAGCTGGCGAGATACCGGGCGTTGCCGGGGTCGTTCCAGAAGTGCAGCGGCATGGACGGGATGGGCTGGGTGCACACCAGCTCGCCCACCTGGCCCAGCACGGGCTCGCCGGCCCCGTCCCAGGCCTGCACCGCGGCGCCCAGCATGCGGCACTGCATGACGCCCGGGCGTTGCGGCAGCTCGCGGTTGCCGGCGATGAAGCCGCCGGCGAAGTCGGTGCCGCCCGAGATGTTGAGCCACCAGATGTCTTTTTGCGCCTCGGTCTTGGCAATACGCTTGAACTGCTCCGTGCCCCACTGCTGGACTTCGGCCGACAGCGGCGAGCCGGTCGTGCCCAGGGCGCGGATGCGCGACAAGTCGCCGCACTGCGCCAGATCGACGCCGGCCTTCGCACAGCCGGCGAAGAAGGCCGCACCCGAACCCAGGAAGGTCACGCCGTGACGGGCGGCAAAGCGCCACAGCGTGCTCCAGTCGGGTTTGTCGCGCGAACCGCCGGGACTGCCGTCAAACAGCACGCAGGTGGTTCCCGACAGCAGGCCGGCCACCTGGCAGTTCCACATCACCCAGCCGGTGGAGCTGTACCAGTGGAAGCGCTCACCGAAGTTGTTGGCGCCGTAGCTGCCACCGACGTCCATGTGCAGAGCCGTGGCCATGGCCACCAGGATGATGCCGCCGTGCGGGTGCACGATGGGCTTGGGCAGGCCGGTGGTGCCACTGGAGTAGACGATCCACAGCGGATGATCGAAGGGCAGCCATTGCGGCGCGAAGGCTGCGGTCTGTGCATCATTTCGCGCCGCAGCAACCGCCCAGTCTGCCGCATCAGCTATTGTTACAATAGCATTCGGATGGTGCAAAACGAGGACGTGGCGCAGGCTGGGCAGTCCGGCGCGCAACTCGCGCACGACCGCGCTGCGGTCGATGTCGCGTCCGGCCCAGGTGATGCCGTCGACCGCGATCAGCACCTTGGGCTCGATCTGCCGGAACCGGTCGAGCACGGCGCTGGTGCCCATGTCGGGCGCGCACACGCTCCACACGGCCCCGATGCTGACCGTGGCCAGAAAGGCGACGATGGTCTCGGGCAGGTTGGGCAGGTAGGCCGCGACGCGGTCGCCCGGCTGCACACCCTGCGCCTGCAGATGCAGCGCCAGCGAGGCCACCTGGCGCCGGAGTTCGGGCCAGGACAGCTCGCGCACCCGGCCGTTCTCGTCGTCGCTGATGACCGCTGGCAGGCCAGCCGCGTGCGCCGCATCCACGTGGCGAAACACCTGCTGGGCGTAGTTCGCCTGTGCACCCGGGAACCATTGGGCGCCCGGCATCACGTTGCGGCCCAGCACGGCGGTATGCGGCGTGGGCGATTGCAGGTCGAAATGGTCCCAGATGCTTTGCCAGAAAGCGTCCAGCTCGGTGGTCGACCATTGCCACAGCGCCCGGTAGTCGTCGAACGCCAGGCCGCGCCGCTCTCGCAGCCACTCCTGGTACAGGCGGATCAAAGGGGTGTACGGCGGTGGCGCGGACGTGCTCATGCAGCCATTATTGGCAACCCGGGCCTCGGCGGCATCCGGACTGCCCCCGAGCCGCGCTATCGCGTGCGCGACTGCGCCCCTGCTGGCGACGCCCTATCGTGACCGGGTGCTCGCACCAGCCTCCGGCACCAGGAATCTCAGGGTTAGTGGGGTTGCCGGGTCGATTGGACAATCGTACAAATCGGGAATGGCTTCTGCGATTGCCCATTCCGACCCCACCACCCACCCCGGCGACATCCCCGAGCGCCCGGACCGCAAGGCCGCCATCTTGCTGGCTGCCGAAAAACTGTTCGCGCAGCACGGGTTCCGGTCAGTCTCGATCCGCCAGATCGCCGCCGAGGCGGGCGTGCCACTGGCGCTGGTAGGCTACTACTTCGGCACCAAGGACGAGTTGCTGCATACCATCTTCGGGCGCTGGCAACCGACCATCGACGAGCGGCTGGCGCGGCTGCGGGCCGCGTTTGACGCCCAGCAGCCGCCCACCGTGCAGGACGTGGTGCGAGCCTTCGTGGAGCCGGTGCTGAGGCTGCGTGCCAGCCGCGAAGGCGAGCACTACGCCACGCTGGTGGGGCGCGAGCTGCTCTACCTCACCCCCGCCACCGACCGCGTGCTGACCGACTTGTTCGACCCCATGGCGCACGCCTTCATCGACGCGCTGCACGCGCTGCGCCCGGCGTGGCCGCGCGCACGCGCCGCGTGGGCCTATCAGTTCACCATGGGCGCGCTCCTGCTGCACCTGACCGACTACCGCGTGCAGCGGCTCTCGCACGGCGAAAACCGTGCCAACGATCCGGCCGCCACGCCGTTGCTGGTCGATTTCATCACCGCCGGCATCGA
>CAZGOL010000029.1:0-21200 GCA_964527755.1 uncultured Ottowia sp. | reverse complement strand
TCCGGCAATCGTGGTGAACGTTTGCTCGATTCCCCCAGCCGTGTTGGTGTCGCCGTTCAAATCCAGTGAACGAAGCCCGTCCGACGGTTGAAAGAAGGTTGAGACGTAGTTGATCTCGCTGGGCGCCGCGCCCATCACCACCCAACCCGTGATGGATGCGTCGCCCGGGTTGAGCGTGCTGTAGCCCGGGGGCGCAGGGATCGCTCCGCCAGTTTCGAAACTCCCGTTCTGAAATGGCTGCGCCTGGGCCACTCCGATCCCCAGAACGGTCAAAAAGGCCCATAAAACAAGCCGATTAAAGACTTTCACTGCTTCCATCCCGTATCTCGTGAAAACTCCGGATCCCGGTGCAACCCTTCGACGGCGCGGACTGACGATCAGCGCCATCAGGACGTTCGGCGTCCGCTGCGGCGGCTACCCTGGTGAAACCGCCCCACCGCAACCAGGCCCAGCAGGCCAGCGAGCAGCGCCAGCGCCCACTGCGACAGCGTCGGGATCCCGGCAGCCGCAGCCGTCAGGTCGGTGACGACCACGTTGTCCAGCGCCGGGCCGTAACCGGTATTGTTCCCGCTCTGAAACGAGAGCGTCGTGGATGCGCCCGTTGCGGTGAATAGATAGGTTTCGGTGGTCCACCCCATGCTGGCCGCGCTGCGTCCGGTGGTGTCGAAGGTATAGGTTTGAGGCGCCCCTCCGGTCGCTTGGACCGTCATCGTCTTGATTGTGGGCGGGCCCGCAAAGTTGCCGGCCATCGAGAAGGTCACGCTGTAGTTGTGACCCGCAACCGTGGTGAATGTCTGGCTGATACCGCCCGTGCTGCCCCCCGTGCCACTCAAGTCGAGTGAGCGCGTGCCATTGGCGGCCGTCCAGTAGGCTTCAATGTAGTCAATGTCGGGAGCCATCACAGTCCAGCCGGTGATGCTCGTGTTGCCGCCCGGCAGCGTGAGGTAGCCTGGCGGGTTGGGCACCGCCGGTCCCGTCTCGAAGCTTCCATTGACCAGTTGCGCGTGCGCGCCCAAGGCGCTCACCGTCAGTGCCAGCACGGCAATCAGCTTGGCCAGGAATTTCATGGTGAGTTCTCTCCCCCGTTTTCAGAATCAGTGCTCAAAATTGCATCGCGTTGCAAAAAGCGACGCCCAATGGTCTTGCCGCGATTGTCCTTGCCAGCAGACGCACTGTCAGCATTGACGGGCCAACTGTCCATCAATTTGTTGCAAATAGGGTTCAAAGCACGCGAGCGGGGTACTCGAACATCCCGGTCGTCGACGCGGAATTTCGGTCAGCCCGCTGTCGTGCGATCAAAACCCGACGGCACGCCGGAATCGGTCATGCAGCGTGCGAACCCCTCACAGCCGCCCTTCCTCCACCGCGTGGCACGCCACTTGCACGCCGTCGATGGTTTGCAGCTTCGGCCGTTCGATCTTGCAGCGTTCATTGGCGAACGGGCAACGCGGGTGGAAAGTGCAGCCACTGGGCGGGTTGAGCGGATTGGGCACCTCGCCCTGCACCGGGGTTCGAGCGCGGCCGGTGTCGTGCATCTTGGGAATGGCGTCCAGCAGCATGCGCGTGTAGGGGTGGCGCGGCGTGGCGAACAGGCTGCGCTTGGGCGCGAGTTCGACGATGCGGCCCAGATACATCACGCCCACGTGATCACTGACGTGGCGCACCACGGCCAGGTTGTGGCTGATGAACAGGTAGGTGAGCTGCTGCTGGCGCTGCAGGTTCTTCATGATGTTGAGCACTTGCGCCTGCACGCTCACGTCGAGCGCGCTGGTGGGCTCGTCGCACACCAGAAACTCGGGCTCGGTCGCCAGCGCGCGCGCGATCGAGATGCGCTGGCGCTGCCCGCCGGAGAACTGGTGCGGAAACTTGCCCATGTCCATCGCCGCCAGGCCCACCGATTGCAGCAGCGCAGCCACGCGCTCCCGCGCATCGCCGCGCGACGTGACCATGCCGTGCTCGCGCAGCGGCTCGGCGATGATGTCGTCCACCTTCCAACGCGGATTGAGGCTGGCGTAGGGATCCTGGAAGATCATCTGGATGCCGCGGCGCAGTTGACGTCCTTCACGGCCACGGTAGGCCGCGTGGGCGTCCTGGCCTTTGAAGAAGAACTGTCCACGTGTCGGCTCGTACAGGCCCACCAGCACGCGCGCGACGGTGCTCTTTCCGCAGCCCGATTCACCAACCAGCGCCAGCGTCTCGCCCTTGCGGATGGTGAAGCTGGCGTCGTCGACCGCGTGCAGCAACTGGCGTGGCTTGCGCTCGAGAATGCGGTTGAGCAGCGGCGGCGACACGTCGAAGGTCTTGGCCAGTCCATCGGCGCGCACCAAGGGGCCCCCTTCCGCCACCGGAGAAACGCCGGGGCCGGGGCCCGACCCCGTGCCGCCCGACTCGACGAGGTGGGCGGCGCCCGGCCCGACCAGGCCCCAGCGAAGGATCGTGCCCGGTGCGGCGCTGGACAGCTCGTGCGTCATGCGGACACCTCCTGGCTGGCGTGCAGCCAGCACGCCGCCTGCGTGGCGCCGGCGGCCATCAATTCCGGCCGCGCCACGCGGCAGCGGTCGAACACGCGGGGACAGCGCGGGTTGAAGGCGCAGCCGCGCGGGATGGCGTTCAGCCGGGGCATGGCGCCGTCGATCTGCTCGAGCTGTTCACGGTCCTGCTCCATGTCGGGGATGGACGCCATCAGGCCCACGGTGTAGGGGTGTGCCGGCTGGTTGATGACGTGGTGCACGGGACCGATCTCGGCAATGCGACCGGCGTACATCACGGCCACGCGGTCGCAGGTTTCGGCGATCACGCCCATGTCGTGCGTGATCAGCATGACGGCGGCCCCGCGGTCCTGGCACACGCGCTTGAGCAACTGGATGATCTGCGCCTGGATCGACACGTCGAGCGCGGTGGTCGGCTCGTCGGCCACGATCAGCTTGGGTTCGGCCGCCAGCGCCAGTGCGATCACCACGCGCTGGCGCATGCCGCCGGAGAACTGGTGCGGGTAGTGGTCGATGCGCTGCTCGGCCGCAGGGATGCCGGTGTCCAGCAGCAGCTGGATGGCGCGCTGACGCGCATCGCCGGCGCTCATCGGCAGGTGGGTCAGGATGGTCTCAACCAGTTGCTGGCCGACGCTGTAGAGCGGGTTGAGCGAAGTGAGCGGATCCTGGAAGATGGCACCGATCTGCCGCCCGCGGATGTGGCGCATCTGCTCGGCCGGCAGGTTGTCGATACGCTGGCCATCCAGCAGGATCTCGCCGCCGGCCACCTGACCCGGTGGCTCCAGCAAACCGATGATGGACGCGCCGGTGAGCGACTTGCCCGCGCCCGACTCGCCCACCACGCCCAGGATTTCGCCCGGCGCGATCTGAAATGAAATGTCGTCCAGCGCGCGCAGCGTGCCGCGCCGGTTGGGAAACTCGACGATCAGGTTCTTGACTTCAAGCAGCGCCATGGCATTTACTATCAAATCAGAAGCTGCCGCGGCTTTCTGGTCATGCCCTGCAGCCTGAAACATTCGATATCAGCGCAAGCGCGGATTGAGCGCGTCACGCAGCCAGTCGCCCAGCAGGTTGACGGACAGCGCGATCAGCACCAGCATCGCGCCGGGGAAGATGGTGATCCACCACTCGCCCGAGAACAGGTAGTCGTTGCCCACGCGGATCAGCGTGCCCAGCGAGGGTGAAGTCGGCGGCACACCCACGCCGAGGAAAGACAGGGTCGCCTCGGTGATGATGGCGGTGGCCACCTGAATCGTGGCCAGCACCAACACCGGGCCGAGGACGTTGGGCAGCACGTGGCGCGTCATGATGCGCAAGGGCGACACGCCGGTGACGCGCGCGGCCTGCACGTACTCCTTGCCGCGCTCGACCATCGTGCTGCCGCGCACCGTGCGCGCGTACTGCACCCAGCCGGTGAGCGAAATCGCGAGGATCAGCACGCCGAAGGCCACCGATTCGTGGGCGTTGGGGAACATGGCACGGCCCACGCCCGCGATCAGCAGCGCCACGAGAATGGCCGGGAACGACAGCATCACGTCGCAAAGGCGCATCAGAAAGGTGTCGATCCAGCCGCCCTTGAACCCGGCCAGCAGGCCAAAAGCCACGCCCGCGATCACCGACAGGATGACCGACACCACGCCGACGACGAGCGAGATGCGGGCGCCATAGATCAGCGCCGACAGGATGTCGCGACCCTGGTCGTCGGTGCCCAGCAGGTAAGTGGACTTGCCGTCCGGATACCAGGCGGGCGGCAGGCGCGCGTCGCTGAGCTCCAGCGTGGTCAGGTCGAACGGGTTGTGGGGCGAAACCCAGCCCGCGAAGATCGCGCAGAAGATGCAGACGAAGGCGATCGCCGCCGCCACGATCGCCGTGGGCGAGGTGCGAAAGCTGTAGCCCACGTCCGTGTCGAGCCAACGGGCAAGAATGTTGCTCATGAAATCGTAGCTTCTTCGGCTTGCCAGTCAAGCGCTGTCAACTGTTTTGGCTTGAATTCATGGGGTTCCGAAGGTGTCCGGAACCCCGCTGCCTCATTTCTTGATGCTGATCCACTTGAACGGCATGAAGTTGTCGGCCAGCTGCACCAGATCGACCTTCTTGCTCGCACCCCAGGCCAGCGTCTGCTGATGCAGAGGCAGATGGCCCACATCGTCGATGTGGATCTGGAACGCCTCCTTGATCATGGCGTTGCGCTTGGCCTGGTCGGTCTCCGAGCCGATCTTGACCGTCAGGTCATCCAGCTTGGGATTGCAGTAGCTGCCCAGGTTGAACTGGCCCGCACCGGTTTTTTCATCCGGACAACGCATCAGCGCGTTGAGGGCATTGTGGGCATCGTAGGTCGACGGCGTCCAGCCCAGCAGATAGAAGCTGGTGTCGCGGCGCAGGATCTTGGGGAAGTACGTGCCCTTGGTCTCGGCCTGCAGGTTGATCTTGACGCCGATCTTGGACAGGTTGGCGGCGACCGTCTGGCAGATCTGGCCGTCGTTCACGTAGCGGTCGTTCGGGCAGTTCATGGTGACTTCGAAGCCACTGGCATAGCCCGCGTCGGCCATCAGTTTCTTGGCGGCCTCGACGTCATAGGGAAACCGCTTGTCCTGCGCCTCGGTCCACCCGTTGATGCCAGGGCCGACCATCAGTGCCGTGGGCCTTGACTGCTCGCGCATGACGGTCTTCTTGATGCCCTCGATGTCGATGGCCTGGTAGAAGGCCTTGCGCACGCGCACGTCCTTGAACGGATTCTTGCCCTTGACGCTGGAGAACAGCAGTTCGTCGCGCTTCTGGTCCATGCCCAGGAAGATCGTGCGCAATTCCGGCCCCGTGATGGTGTGGGTCGAGGCGTTGGCATTGACGCGCGCGATGTCCTGAACCGGCACCGGCTCCATCACGTCGATCTCGCCCGAGAGCAGCGCGGCCACGCGCGTGGCCGGGTTGGCGATCGGCGTGAAGATGACTTCCTGCACGTTGCCGTCCACCTTGCCCCAGTAGCGCGGATTGCGCACGAACACCGTGCGCACGCCGGGTTGACGCTCGCGCACATGGTAGGGGCCCGTGCCATTGGTCTTGAACGAGGCGGTGTTCTCCACGCCCTTGCGGCGATCGACCGGCTTGACGGCGTTGTTGGCCTCGCACCACTTCTTGCTCATGATGTAGACCTGCGACAGGATCTGCGGCAGGATGGGTTGCGGCGCCTTGGTCTCGATCTCGATGGTGTGGTCGTCGATCTTGCGCGACTCCTTGATGTCGGTACCGTAGCTCTTCATGTCGGAGCCATCGGCCATGATTCGGCCCAGGGTGAACAGCACGTCGTCTGCGGTGAACGGTGTGCCGTCGTAGAAATGCACGCCCTTGCGCAGCTCGAAGCGCCAGACCGTCGGCGAGGCCTGCTTCCACGATGTGGCCAGCATCGGCACCATCTCGAGTTTCTTGTTCCAGCCCACCAGCGCCTCGTAGGCATTGCTGTCGACCGACAGTTGCAGCGACTCGTTGAGCGAGTGCGGATCGAGCGACAGGGCGTCACCCTGGTTGGCGATGCGTATCGTCTGTGCCGAAGCCGCCGCGGCGGCAAGCAGCAATGCGGCGCCAACGAGCATGGGCAGCCTCTTCATTTTTTGCTTCATGGATCTCTCCTCGGTTTGGTCTGGAACAAAAACAGCTTAATGCCCGCCTGATTTGCCCACGCGCAGGCGTGGATCGACCACCACGTACAGCAGATCGACGACCAGGTTGATGATGACGAAGATCAGTGCGATCAAGCACAGATAGGCAGCCATCACCGGCACATCGGCAAAGGTGACGGCCTGGATGAAAAGCAACCCCATGCCCGGCCACTGGAACACCGTCTCGGTGATGATCGCGAAGGCGATCAATCCGCCCAGCTGAAGCCCGGTGATGGTCATCACCGGCACGAGCGTGTTCTTGAGCGCATGGCCGTAGTGCACGGCCCGATCGGTCAGGCCGCGCGCGCGCGCGAACTTGATGTAGTCGGTGCGCAGCACCTCCAGCATCTCGGCGCGCACCAGACGCATGATCAGGGTGAGCTGAAAGATCGCCAGCGTGATGGCCGGCAGGATCATGTGCATCCAGCCATCGCGCGTCAGCAGACCCGAACTCCACCATCCCAACTGGACCGTCTCGCCACGTCCGAAGCTGGGCATCCAGCCCAGCATGACCGAGAAGATCAGGATCAGCAAGATGCCGATCAGGAAGGTGGGCAGCGACACGCCCAGCAGGGACACCGTCATGAACAATTGACTCATGAAAGTGCCTCGTTTCAGGGCGGCGTAGACCCCCATCGGCACGCCGACGAACAACGCCAGGGCGGCTGCGATGACCGCCAGCTCGAACGTGGCGGGGAAGCGTTCGCCCAACAAGGTCGACACCTTCTGGCCCTGGCGCAGGCTCAGTCCGAACTCGCCCTGAACCGCGTTGATCAGGAAGTGCCAGAACTGCACGAAGAACGGCTGATCCAGGCCCAGGTCGGAGCGCAACTGGCGAATCTGCTCGGCCGTGGCGTCCTGACCCAGCAGAAACACCACCGGATCACCCACGTACTGAAACAGCAGGAAAGCCACGAAGGCCACCGACACCATGACCACGACGGCCTGGATCAGGCGACGAAAGATGAATGCACCCATATTCACTCAGACAAGCCACGCGGATGCTAACAGAGCGCGCGCACCCGTCAGGGCAGGGATTGCGAGGATTGCCCGACCGGATGCATCGGAGGAGGCCGACCGGCTGAACACCAGTGCATGCATCGCTGGGGGATGAGCTGCGACCACCCAGTTTCCCGAGGATGAGCGGGAGATCGAGCAGGGACAAAAAAAGCCGCCCGAAGGCGGCTTTTGGCTGATCAGCAACTGCCTTGTTAGGCAGCAGCGCGATCAGAAGTTGTGGCGAACACCGATACCGTAGTTGTTGGTGCCATCCAGACGCAGGTAGTCGGCGTACACGAAGGTGCGCTTGGACAGGGCGTACTTGCCTTCCAGCAGGGCGTTGGTGTACTTCTTGTTGGTCGGGTTCGTGTAGTTGCGGCTGTCGCGCGTCAGGTCCAGCGTGACGGCGAAGGCGCCGAAGTTGGCCGAACCGCCGATCGAGAAGCCACGACGGAGTTTCGCGCTGTCGGTGTACGAAGCGGCGACCGCGAAGGTGCCGAAGTTGTACTTGCCGCCGACCGACCAGCCGGTTTTGGCGGTCTGGGTCTTGTTGGCGGTGATGGCGGCGGTGATCGGGCCATTGGCGTAGATCACGTTCAGGTCCCACTTGGACTTGCCACCGTTGTCCGCCTTGAAGATGTAACCCAGGCTGGCGCTCAGGCCGCTGAAGTTGGGCGTGCTGTAGGTGAACTGGCTGCTGTTACGAGGACCGGTACCACCCTCACCCCAGCCGAACGTGTTGGCGACGACCGAGTAGTTGGCCATGCCGGTCAGTTCCCAAGCCGCTTGGCCGAAGAACGACGGGGTCAGCGTACGGCCCATCAGGAAGGTACCCCAGTTGCCGGCCAGGTACATGTTGGCGTTGCGGCTCCAGAAGCCAGGACCGCTCGCTGCGGTCGTGCCGTCTTCGACGCTCAGGCCGGATTCGAAGTTGAAGCCAGCCTTCAGGCCGCCACCCAGATCTTCGACGCCGCGCACGCCAATGCGGCTGTTGCCGTTGTTGACCAGGCCAGCGCTGTACATCTGGACTTTGGTCTTGCCCACTTTACCGATGCCGGCGTCAGCCACGCCGTACAGGGTCACGGACGACTGGGCCATCGCGCCGCCGGCAAAGCCCAGGACCGCCAGGGCAATCAGAGATTTTTTCATTGCAAGTTCTCCAAGGTTAAACATAGGGCGCCGGTGCGAAGGGTCCGTTTGCGATTCCCGCCGGTTCCCCGGGCCAACCTCCCCATGTGGGAAGTTGTTGGTATTGCACCAGACCTGACCCGATCTTGCAAAGACTTCCGGATCAAAAGCGCGACCAACCATCCGTTTTGTTGCATATCGACGACAAGGAAAAATTCACTGTTGGAATGTCACAACAAACTGGACCGATGCGCCTGGTTCCGGGCCACGACGGGAACGTGCAAACGAAGTCCTGAGCGCCTCGAAACGAGCTTCGGTTTCCCGGTTTTTTCCTCGAACACACCGCGAGCGGCTCTCTCTCCCGGTCCGGTCTCAGGGAGAAAAGCACGATCGGTCGTCTGTGCAGGCAACCTGGCTGCGCAACGGCATCCAGAGAGTCCGTGGCGCACGAACGACGCCTGCCGCGCCACGCGGCGACCGACGCGTCGAGGCCGCTCCATCTTCAGGGCAACCGCGAGGCTGGCGCGGTCAACTCGCCTCGACCTGCTCGAACGACGTACTGATCTCGGCGGTCTTGCCCAGCATGATGGATGCCGAGCAGTATTTTTCGTGGCTCAGGTGAATGGCGCGCTGCACCGCGCTGGCGGGAATGCCCTTTCCGTGCACCGTGAAATGCATGTGGATCCGCGTGAAGACCTTGGGATCCTGCGCCGCTCGCTCGCTGGTGAGGTGAACCGTGCAACCGCGCACGTCGTGGCGGCCGCGCCGCAGGATCAGCACCACGTCGTACGCGGTGCATCCGCCGGCGCCCGCCAGCAGCGCTTCCATCGGGCGCGGCGCCAGATTCTGGCCGCCATGCTCGGGGCGCTCGGCATCTGGCGCGCCGTCCATGGCGATGACGTGACCCGAGCCGGTCTCCGCGACGAAACCCATGCCCGAGCGCGTGCCCACCGCGCCTGTCCAGCTGACCGTGCATTCCATGATGATCCGGATTCTCGCGCCATCGCGTCACAAGGGGGCAAGGGTAGCCGATCCGCGGCCACCGGCGACAGCACGCCGGTTGACGGCGCTGCAGCGGCGCGAGATGCGCGCTTTGAACGACCGCGCCTTTCGCTGGCGCTCGCCGTGCAACCGGTTCGGCCGGCGTCGCGCTTGACTCGGCCACCCATGCGACCGGCGGACTGAGGCCCAGAGTCATCGGCCCCGGGGCTTTTCCCGCTGCCCCGCACGCACTCTGTTCAGTCTCCCACGCGGCCCGTCTTTATGATGCGCAGCCTGAACCGCTCGCTCTCGCCATGTCTCCCAGCACCCCGGCCACCGGCCGCACCCACCTCAGTCCGATCGACTACCTCAAGCGCGTTTTGACCGCGCGCGTGTACGACGTCGCCATCGAATCCGACTTGTCGCCGGCGCGCGTGCTCAGTCGTCGCCTGCACAACAAGGTGCTGCTCAAGCGCGAGGACCAGCAGCCCGTTTTCAGTTTCAAGCTGCGCGGCGCCTACAACAAGATGGCGCACCTGACGCGCGAGCAGCTTCAGGCGGGCGTGATCTGTGCCAGCGCCGGCAACCACGCGCAGGGCGTGGCGCTCTCGGCCACCAAGCTGGGCGCGCGCGCGGTGATCGTGATGCCGCTGACCACGCCGCAGGTCAAGGTCGACGCCGTCAAGGCGCTCGGTGGCGAGGTGGTGCTGATGGGCGACAGCTTTTCCGACGCCCACGAGCACGCGCTCAAGCTGCAGGCCGAGCAGGGCCTGACCTTCGTGCACCCGTTCGACGATCCGCTGGTGATCGCCGGCCAGGGCACCATCGGCATGGAGATCCTGCGCCAGCACCAGGGGCCACTGCACGCGGTATTCGTGGCGATCGGCGGCGGCGGGCTGATCAGTGGGGTGGCGGGCTACATCAAGGCGGTGCGTCCGGAGGTGAAGATCATCGGCGTGCAGATGCGTGACTCGGACGCGATGGCGCAGTCGGTGGCGGCTGGCAGGCGCGTTCAGTTGCTCGATGTGGGGCTGTTTTCGGACGGTACGGCCGTCAAGCAGGTGGGCGAAGAAACCTTCCGCGTGGCGCGCGAGCTGGTGGACGAATTCGTCCGCGTGGACATCGACGCCGTGTGCGCGGCCATTCGCGACGTGTTCATCGACACGCGCAGCATCGTCGAGCCGGCCGGCGCGATGGCGGTGGCCGCGGTCAAGCAGTACGTGGCCGCGCACAAGACCCGGGGCGAGACCTACGCGGCCATCCTCTCGGGCGCCAACATGAACTTCGATCGGCTGCGCTTGGTGGCCGATCGCGCCGAGGTGGGCGAAGAGCGCGAGGCGCTGCTCGCCGTGACGATTCCCGAGGAGCGTGGCAGCTTCAAGCGTTTTTGCGAGGTGATCGGCGCACTGCCGGGCGGACCGCGCAACGTGACCGAGTTCAACTACCGCATCAGCGACGCCGCGCAAAATGGCCGCGCGCACGTCTTCGTTGGCCTGACCACCGCGGCCAAGGGCGAATCGCCACGCCTGGCCGCGGCCTTCGAGCGCGCCGGCTTCGCGGCACTGGACCTGACGCACGACGAACTGGCCAAGGAACACGTGCGCTTCATGATCGGCGGACGCTCGCCCCTGGCGCACGACGAACGGCTGCTGCGCTTTCTGTTTCCCGAGCGGCCGGGCGCGCTGTTCAAATTCCTCAGCGGGATGAAGCCCAACTGGAACATATCGCTGTTCCACTATCGCCACCAGGGCGCCGACTACGGGCAGATCCTGGTGGGCCTGCAGGTGCCTGCCGCCGATGACGAGGTGTTCCAGCGCTTTCTCGCCGAGCTGGGCTATCCGTGGGTCGAGGAAACGGCCAACCCCGCCTACCGCCAGTTTCTGCGCGCCTGAGCCACGAAACCGATCGCACACATCCTGCTTGATGCTATTGATGCAATAGCTGGCCCGGAGCTGTCGACAAGGATTTCGGGCTGATTTGGCTTGAAATCGGTGGCAACGGGCGTTGCGTCAGCGCACCGGGCGCACCTGCGGTGCCTGGACGCCCAGGGTCGGGATACGTCCGGTGGGGTCGCCGGACGTCGTGGCAGCCGGTCGTATCGGCGACGCCACCACGTCGCCGGCTCGCGAACGCTCCTCGAGCGACGGCATCTGAATCCGCGCCTGGCGTCCATCGGATATCAACAGCGCCGCATGGGGCGTCACCTCGCGCAGTGTCCAGTCACCACCCAGGTCCGGTACGGCGGCACCCACACGCACCGGTCGCGCCGGTTTGCCGTCCACCGCGATCAGGGCAGCGCCTCGGCCATCGTGCGTCACCACGCCGAGCAACTTGAGGCGGGCAGTCACCTCCGCCGGAGCCGGGGCGCTTGCCGCGTCGCCTTCGGCACCCAGCGCCCGGGCGAGGGAGCGCGAATCCACTGGCGCTCCACTCGCCGTCCGGTTGCCGGCCACCAGGGCATCCACGGGCGGCGGGCCACCACCGAGCCGAAGCAACCAGAACACCGCGCTGCCCGCCACGAGCGCCCACACCAGCAAGGTGGCGACACCCACCCTCAGGCTCGGAGCAAGGCGCATGCGCGACATGCCGGCGATTATCATTGAACCGATTCGCCGCCCGCCCCCTTCACCCATGAACCTGCCCAACCTCGTCGCCAGAGCGCGCCCCGCGCGCGGTTTCACCCTGATCGAGCTGATGGTGGTGCTCGTCATCATCGGCGTGCTGGCGGCGCTGATCGTGCCCAACGTGCTGGACCGCACCGACGACGCGCGCGCGACGGCGGCGCGAACCGACGTGCACAACATCATGCAGGCGCTCAAGTTGTACAAACTCGACAACCAGCGCTACCCCACGCCCGAGCAGGGCCTGCAGGCGCTGGTGCAGCGCCCGACGACGCCGCCCGTGCCCGCCAACTGGCGGCCGTACCTGGAAAAATTGCCCAACGATCCGTGGGGCCAGCCGTACCAATATCTCAACCCGGGGATCCGCGGCGAGGTCGACGTGATGAGCTTCGGCGCCGACGGCAAGAGCGGCGGCGAGGGCAAGGACGCCGACATCGGCAGCTGGCAGTGAGCCCGCCCGCGCCATGAGCGGATCGCTCGCGCCACCCCACTGATCGATGACACCCCGACGCCCGGCCGCCGCGCCCGATCCCATGGACGATCGCTCGCCTTGCGGGCAGCCCGGCTTCACCCTGATCGAGATGATGCTGGTGCTTGCCATCGTTGCCCTGGGCAGTGCCCTCGTGAGTCTCGGTCTGCCCAACGAAGACAGGCGCGCACTCGACCGCGACGGGGAGCGTCTGGCGGCTTTGCTCGAAGCGGCCCGCGCGCAATCGCGTGTATCGGGTGTCCCCGTGCGCTGGCGCGCCACACGAGGCGGGTTCGAGTTCGACGGCCTGCCGCCCGGTGCCCCAGGTCTGCCCACCCGGTGGCTCGATTCCCGCACGCTGGCCGCCGGCAACGCGCCGGTACTGCTGGGCCCGGAGCCGATCATCGGTGCCCAGACCATCGTGCTGCACCGCGCCGGCGCGGCCGAGCCACGCGTGCAGGTCGCGACCGACGGTCTGCGGCCGTTTTCGATGCGGCCGCTGCCATGACGCAGCGCGCTTGGCACCGGCAGCCTGGCGCGGGTTTCACCCTGGTCGAAGTGATGGTGGCGCTGGCGATCACGGCGATCGCCCTGGTCGCCGGCATGAAAGCGACCGCCGCGCTCGGCGACAACGCGGCGCGACAGGGCGCGCTGCTGCTGGCGCAGACCTGCGTGCAAAACCGGCTGATCGAGTTGCGCCTGGCGCGGCAGATACCGGGCGTGGGCGATAGCCTGATCGATTGCGAACAGGCAGGACGCGTGCTGCAACTGGCGCAGCAGGTGCGGCCGACGCCCAATCCCAACTTCCGGCGCGTCGAGGTCGCTGCCCGCGAGGACACGACGACGATCCTTCGCGTATCGACCATCGTGGGGCGCAATTGATGGCCGATCCGAACCGGTGCAATGCTCCCAAATGGATAGCTGCTGCGGCACGTCCAACAAGCCAAATCGGCCGATTGTCTGCAAATTCTGGCTTCACGCTGGTGGAAGTGCTGGTGGCCCTGTCGATCATGGCGCTGATTGCCGTGCTGACCTGGCGCGGCATCGACGGCATGGTGCGCGCCCAGCAGGCCACCGAACGCTACACCGACCAGGTACTGACCCTGCAGGCCGCGCTGGACCAGTGGCGCGCCGACCTGGACGCCATGATGGTGTGGCCACGCGACTCGGCTGCGCCCGCGGCGGCACAGCGCAGCCTGTCGTGGGACGGCAGCGTGTTGCGCATCACCCGCGTCGACAGCGCCGATCCGGGAGCGGGCGTGCACGTCGTCGCCTGGACCCGACACCCCACCGACGGCCAATGGCTGCGCTGGCAGTCCGCGCCGGTGCGCACGCTCGCCAACTGGCGTCAGGCGTGGGAGGCGGCTGCGCGCTGGGCCCACGGCGACGCGCTCGCCCCCTTCGGCGCGGGCGCCCAGGCGGTCGCCGTCGCCAGCCTGCAGGATTGGCAGTTGCAATTCTTTCGCGGCAACGCCTGGACCAACGCGCTGTCCGACGCCTCGGCCGGGGCAGCAGCGACACAAGTGCTGCCCGACGCGGTGCGCCTGCTGATCACGCTGGCACCCGACCAGGCCCTGGGCGGCACGCTGAAGGTGGACTGGCTGCGGCCAGACTTCGGCGGAGGGCATCCATGATGAGGACGCAACGCGCCGGGCAGCGCGGCGCCGCGCTGCTGCTGGCGATGATCACGGTCACCCTGGTCGCCACGCTGGCCGCCGCGGCAATGTGGCGCCAGTGGCGCGGCGTCGAGATCGAGGCCGCCGAGCGCGCCCGCATGCAGTCGGACTGGATCCTCACGGGCGCGCTCGACTGGGGGCGCCTGATCCTGCAGGGTGATCAGAACGAAGACCGCAAGAAGGGTCAGCTGGTCGACCACCTGGCCGAACCCTGGGCCATCCCGCTGGCGGAGGCCCGTCTGTCGACCTTCCTGGCCGCTGGCGAGTCGAGTTCGGAGATCGACCGCGACGCCTTTCTCTCGGGTGAAGTGTCCGACCTGCAATCGCGTCTGAACATCATGAACCTGCTCACGGGGGACGGCGTCGACGCCTTGCAGCGCTTCGAGCGCCTGTTTTCCGTGCTGGGGTTGCCCGGCAACGAGCTCGGGACCCTGCAGCGCAACCTGCAGCGTGCGCAAGGCGCGTTCAACCAGGCCGACGCGGTCGACGCGCCGTTGCCGCCCGGGCGCCTCGAGCAGTTGCCCTGGCTGGGCGTGAGCGCCGCCACGTTGCATTTGCTGAGTCCCTACGTGACGCTCCTGCCCCTGCAAGGAAAGAGCCCCACGCCGGTGAACCTGAATACCGCCAGCGCCGAGGTGATTCACGCCGCGCTGCCTGGCCTGGACCTGGCCCAGGCGCAGCGGCTGGTCGCGCTGCGCGATCAGACCCACTTCGCCACCGCGCGGCAAGCGATCGACACGCTCAAGGCCAGCGACGTCAACCTCGACTGGGCTGGCGTGTCGTCGAACTTCTTCGAGATTCGCGGCCAGCTGCGGCTCGACCACGTCGCGCTGCAGGAAGTGGCGGTGGTGCAGCGCGCCAGCAGCGCGCAGGGCCGCAACGACGTGCGTCCGCTGTGGCGCACGCGCACGCCGCTCGCCGCACGACCTCGCTGAACACCGGCGCATGCCCGGCGCGGCGCGGCCAGGCCGGCTTCTACAATCGACGCATCCCATGAGCCTGCTGATCCTCGCCCTGCCGCCCGGCGTGCCGACACCCGCCGGCAGCTACGCTTGGGCGACTTCCGTTGACGGCCAGACCGTGGCCGCGCATGGCCACGCAGCGGCGGCCCTGCTGCCGCCAGCCGGGCGCGGGGTGGACGTGGTCGCCGTCGTGCCCGCCACCCAGCTCTCATGGCACCGTGCCGATCTGCCACGCGGCATCGGCCCGCGCTCGCCCCGGTTGCGCGGTACTCTGGTCGGTTTGCTGGAGGAGGAGCTCCTCGATGACGCCGAGGAGCTTCATTTCGCGCTCGGGCCCGCCGCCGCAGACGGCACCTCCGTCTGGGTCGCGACCTGCCGGCGGGACTGGCTGGCCAACCACCTGCAGGCGCTGGACGCCGCGCAGCGCCCGGTCGCGCGCATCGTGCCGGAACTCGCTCCGCAAGCCGACGGGCTGGAGATCGTCGTCACCGGCGAACCCGATCACGCCAGTGTGCTGATGAGCGGCCTGCCACCGGCAGGCAGCGTGCAGGCGTTGCCACTGTCTGCCAGCACGCTCACGCTGTTGCGCTCGCAGTCCGAAGGCTCGCGTTCTGCAGGCGTGCGCTCGCGTGCGGAGCCGGCCGTCGCGGCGCTGGCCGAGCGGTGGCTGAATCAGCCGGTCGCCCTGGTCGCGCCGGCGCAGCGACTGCTGGAGGCCAGCCAATCATCCTGGGATCTGGCGCAGTTCGAGCTGGCGCGCACCGGTGCCGCCCGAGCCTCGCGCCGCGTGGGTGCGGCCTGGCGCGAATTCCTGCACGCGCCCCGCTGGCGCCCTGCGCGCTGGGGCCTGGCACTGCTGCTGTTGATCCAGTTGGCGGGCCTCAACGCACGGGCCTGGCAGGTGCGCGACGAACTGGCGGCTCGGCGCGCCCGGATCGACGCCACGCTGACGCAGACCTTCCCGCAGGTCAGGACGGTGGTCGACGCACCGGTGCAGATGGCACGCGAAGTGACCGTGCTGCGCCAGGGCACGGGGGCCGCGACGCCGCGCGATTTCGAGGCGATGCTCGGCGCTGTTGCACGGCTGGGCTCCGCCACGGCAACCCCAGCGGCGATCGAATTCACCAGCGGGGAGCTGCGCCTGAAGGGCGTGCAGTTGACGGCCAGCGCCCTCGCCGATGCCCAGCTTGCACTGCGTCCGCTTGGCTACAAGGTGGATGCCGAGGCCGGCGACGTCGTGGTCCGCGAGGTCGCGGCGCCATGAGCCAGAACCCGGTTCGCGGCGGGCCCGGAGCGCTGTGGCGCGGCCTGGCCGAGCGCGAGCGACGCCTGGTCGTGCTGGCGGCGATCGTGGTGAGCCTGGCGCTGCTGTGGATGCTTGCGCTCGCGCCGGCACTCGCCGTGCTGCGTGCCGCCCCGGCGCAACGGGAGGCGCTGCAAGCCCAGGCCCAGCAGATGCAAGTGCTGCAACAGGAGGCCGAGGCGCTCAAGGCGCTGCCGCGCCTGCCCCACGACGATGCACTGCGCGCACTCGAGTCGGCCACACGACAGCGCCTGGGGCGCAGCGCCCAATTGAGCGTGCTCGGCGAGCGCGCCCAAATCCGGCTGCAGGACACGCCGGCGCAGGCATTGGCCGATTGGCTGGTCGAGGTGCGCGCCAACGCGCGGGCGGTGTCGCTCGACGTGCGCCTGACACGCGGCGGCGACCGGGCCGCTGGGGCGCCCGTGCTGTGGAGCGGGACCTTGTCGCTCAGCGTGCCACCATGATCGCTCGGGGTGGGCGCTCGCCACCGCGTGCACCATGGCGCTGGGCGCTGGCGGGCGTCGTGCTGGGGGCGCTGATTTTGCTCGCGTTCGCGGCACCGGCGCGCTGGCTGGTCAGCGGACTGGCCTGGGCGAGCGGCGAGCGCGTGCTGCTGAGCGACGCGCAGGGCAGCGTGTGGGACGGTTCGGCGCGTCTCGTGCTGGCGGGCGGTGCCGACAGCCGCGATCGAGCGGCTTTGCCGGGGCGCGTGCACTGGCGGCTCGTGCCCGTCGTGCTGGGGGTGGACGTGCGCATCCGCGCCGATTGCTGCACCCCGCGAGAACCGCTGGAACTGCGCGCGCGCCCCGGGTGGGGCGGCTTCCGTGTCGACGTGATCGACGGTCAGTCGCTGTGGCCCGCAGCGCTGCTCGCAGGACTGGGAACGCCGCTCAACACCGTCCAGCCCCAGGGAGAGCTGGCCCTGGCCACGCGCGCGCTGGGAATTCAGCGGACCGCGGGGCGCTGGATCGTGAACGGCGGTCTCGAGGTGACGGCGCGACAGTTGTCCTCGCGCCTGTCCACGTTGCGGCCGATGGGCTCATACCGCCTCGAACTGCAAGGGGGAGAGGACGTCCGCGTGACACTCACGACGCTGGAAGGTGGCCTGCGTCTGTCGGGCAACGGGCAGTGGGTGGGCACGCGACTGCGTTTTCGCGGTGAAGCCAGCACGGCGCCCGGCCTGGAGGCGCAACTGGCGAACCTGCTCAACATCCTGGGACGCCGCGAGGGCGACCGCGCCATCATGTCGTTCGGATGAGCCACCATGCCAAAGGTCCAGCCACAAGAGCCATGTGCGCAGCAATCGCCTTGGCAGGCATTTGCTACAGTGCCGGTCGCTGACCGATTTGCCAGACCCATGGCCCGTGCCACTTTCCTGACACCCGCGCGCCTCGTGCTTGCCACCGTGCTGCTGATGCTGGCTGGTGGCGCGTGCGCGGCCGAACCCGCCGCACCCGCTGCCGCTGCAGCCAGGGCAACGAGCGAGCCCGTGCGCTCCGCCGACGGCAAGGTGACGCTGGACTTCGCCAACGCCGAAATCGACGCCGTGGCACGTACCATGGCGACGCTCACCGGGCGCAACGTGGTGGTCGATCCGCGCGTCAAGGGCACGTTGACGCTGACCAGCACCACGCCGGTCACACCGGCGCAGGCGCTGCGCCTGTTCGCCTCGCAACTGCGCACGCAAGGCTTTGCGCTGGTCGAAACCAGCGACATGGTGCTGGTACTGCCCGAGGCCGAAGCCAAGCTGCAAAGCGGCGCGGTATCGGCCGGCGCGGTCAAGGGCGGCGGCGAGATTCAGACGCAGATCTTTCGCCTGACGCACGAGAACGCCAACAACCTGGTTCCCGTGCTGCGTCCGCTGATCACGCCCAACAACACCATCAACGTCAACCCAGGCACCAATTCGCTGGTGATCACCGACTACGGCGACAACCTGCAGCGCCTGGCGCGCATCATCGCCGCGCTTGACATCTCCAATGCCACCGGCGTGCAGGTGGTGCACCTCCGGCATGCCGTGGCGTCCGACCTGGCGCCGCTGGTGGCGCGGCTGCTCGAAACCGGGGGCGGCAACGCTCCGCTCGGCCCGGCCACTGCCCCCGGCCAACCGGCGCCCGCGGCCGTGCAGGTCGCCGGCGCCGCCAGCGGCGGCTACCAAACCACCGTGCTGCCCGAGCCGCGCAGCAACTCGATCATCCTGCGCGCCGCCAACCCGGCGCGGCTGGCCCTGGCGCGTTCGCTGATCGAGCAGCTCGACCAGCCACCGGCACGCCAGGCCGACGGCGGTGGCGGCAACATCCACGTGGTGTACCTCAAGAATGCCGATGCCACCAAACTGGCGGTGACGCTGCGCGCCGCGCTGGCGGCCCTGCCTGGTCAAGCGCCCGGCGCCGCGGCAACGGGTGCCGGCACCAGCGCGCCGGTGCAGCGCATCGCCAACCCGACCAGCATGGGCACCAGTGGCGCCGCGAGCGGGCTGGCCAGCGGCCCGAGCATCGACGCGGCGGGCAGCAACCAGCCGTCCACCGGCGGCCAGATCCAGGCCGACCCGGCCACCAACTCGCTCATCATCAGCGCGCCCGAGCCGGTGTACCGCGAACTGCGTGCCGTGATCGACCAGCTCGATCAGCGTCGCGCGCAGGTGTTCATCGAAAGCCTGATCGCCGAGGTGCGCGCCGACAAGGAAGCCGAGTTCGGCATTCAGTGGCAAAGCCTGCTGGGACAGCGCAACGGCAGCAACGTCGGCGTCATCGGCACCAACTACGGCCAGGGCGGCAACAACATCATCAATCTGATCGGGCAGTTCGCCAATGGCATGCCCAGTGCCGACAAGTTCATCGCGCCGCCGCAAGGGCTGAACCTGGCGCTCGGTCACCGCGTGGGCGGCGTGTTCACACTCGGCGCACTGGCCAACTTCATGCAGAGCACCGGCACCGGCAACGTGCTGTCCACGCCCACGCTGCTGACGCTCGACAACGAGGAAGCCAAGATCATCGTCGGACGCAACGTGCCGTTCGTCACCGGCAGCTTCACCAACACGGGCGCCAGCGGCGGCACCGTGAACCCGTTCCAGACCTACGAGCGCAAGGACGTCGGACTGACGCTGCGCGTGCGCCCGCAGATCAACGAGAACGGCACGGTGAAGATGGTGCTCTACCAGGAAGCGTCCAGCGTCGATCCCACGACCCTCAACGCGATCCAGGGCCCGACCACCAACAAGCGTGCCATCGAGTCGAGCGTGCTGGTGGACGACGGTGCCATCGTGGTGCTGGGTGGCCTGATGGAAGACCAATACACCGAAAGTGAAGACAAGATCCCCGGGCTGGGCGATATCCCGGTGCTGGGCAACCTGTTCAGGAACCGCGGCCGCGCCCTGACCAAGACCAACCTGATGGTGTTCCTGCGCCCGGTGGTGGTGCGCGACGCGAGTGCCAGCGAGCAGTTTTCGCTCGATCGCTACGACCTGATGCGCGCCTCGCAGAAAAGCGTGCAGCCCGAAGACAGCGGCGTGCTGCAGATCAACCGCGCGCCGGTGTTGCCACCGCTGGCGCCCACCCGCTCCGATGGCTGGACGCGGCCGGCACCGCCGCGGCCCCTGATCGAGTTTCCGGCGAGCGGCGAGAACTCCTACCAGGGCGGCTGAATCGCCGTGCGCTACCCCCTGCCCTACGCCTTCGCCCGCAGCGCACGCCTGCTGCTGGAAGACGACGGGCAGACACTGACGCTCTGGCACGACGGCCGGCCCGACCCCGGCCCGCTGGGCGAGGTGCTGCGGCGACACGCCCAGGGCAGTGCGCCGCTCGAGTTGCAGGCGCTCGACGCCCAGACGCTCGCCCAGCGCATCAGCAACGCCTACTCACAGGCGGAATCGAGTGCCGCCGCCGTGGTGAGCGAGGTCGAGAGCGATGCCGATCTCTCGCGGATCATGCAGGAGCTGCCCGCCGTCGAGGACCTGCTGGAAGCGGCCGACGACGCACCCATCATCCGCATGCTCAACGCCCTGCTGACGCAGGCCGCGCGCGACGGCGCCAGCGACATCCACATCGAACCGTACGAGCGGCACTCCTGCGTGCGCTTTCGCGTGGACGGCGCGCTGCGCGAGGTGGTGCAGCCCAACCGCGCGCTGCACGCCGCGCTGATTTCGCGCCTCAAGATCATGGCCGACCTGGACATTGCCGAAAAGCGCCTGCCGCAGGACGGCCGCATCAGCCTGCGCCTGGGCACACGCGCCATCGATGTGCGCGTGTCGACCCTGCCCAGCGCGCACGGCGAGCGCGCGGTGCTGCGCCTGCTGGACAAATCCGAAGCCCGCATCAGCCTGGAATCGGTTGGCATGCAGGGCGACGTGCTGAAAAAATTCGAGCACCTGATCGCCCAGCCGCACGGCATCATCCTGGTCACCGGCCCCACCGGCAGCGGCAAGACCACCACGCTGTACGCCAGCCTGGCGCGTCTGGACGCGGCGCACAACAACATCATGACGGTGGAGGACCCGATCGAATACGAGCTGCCCGGCGTCGGCCAGACGCAGGTCAACCCCAAGATCGAGCTGGACTTTGCCCGCGCCCTGCGCGCCATCCTGCGCCAGGACCCGGACATCGTGATGATCGGCGAAATCCGCGACATCGAGACCGCTCAGATCGCCATCCAGGCCAGCCTGACCGGCCACCTGGTGCTTGCCACGCTGCACACCAACGACGCCGCCAGTGCCGTCACGCGCCTGACGGACATGGGCGTGGAGCCCTTCCTGCTGTCATCGTCGCTGCTGGGCGTGCTGGCGCAGCGCCTGGTGCGCAAGCTGTGCACCGCCTGCCGCGGCCGGGGTTGCGAGGCCTGCGCCCACACCGGCTACGCCGGCCGCACGGGCGTGTTCGAGCTGCTGGTGGTGGACGACGACATCCGCGCGCAGATCCACGGCC
>CAZGOL010000028.1:15011-21372 GCA_964527755.1 uncultured Ottowia sp. | reverse complement strand
TAGCGCTTCTGGTCGGCGCGCAGGGTGACGGTGTAGGTGGCCATCACGTCCGGGCGGTCGAGGAAGTAGGTGATGCGGCGGAAACCCTCGGACTCGCACTGGGTGAAGAAGTCGCCCCCGCTCATGAACAGGCCCATCAGCTTGCTGTTCTTCTCGGGGTTGCAGGTGGTGAAGATTTCGAGTTCGAACGGCTCGTGGCCTTCGGGCAGGTTTTCCAGCACCAAGGCGTCGCCCTCCATGCGGAAACTGCAACCTTCGCCGCCCAGCAGCACGCGCGAGAGGTTCAGTTCGTCGCCATCGAGCCTGAGCGGCTGCGGCGGCACGTCGGGGTTGCGGCGCACGCGCATGCGGTTCAGCACGCGCGTCTTGGCCGGCTCCAGGTCGAAGGTGAGATCGACCGTGTCGATCCAGAAAGCGGGTGGGCGATAGTCCAGGCGCCGGGTCACGGCGGTTTGACCTTCACGCATCGGGGAATCCTTTCACTTCAAATTCAGTAGCTACCATGGCTTTACTGTCAAGCCTTGCAGTCCCATTTGCCTTCGAATCAAACGCCTTGCTTGAGGCTCGCCTCGATGAATTCGTCGAGGTCGCCGTCGAGCACCTTCTGCGTGTTGCTGATCTCCACGCCGGTACGCAAGTCCTTGATGCGGCTGTTGTCCAGCACGTAGCTGCGAATCTGGTGGCCCCAGCCCACGTCGGTCTTGCTGTCTTCGAGTTTTTGCTGCTCGAGCATGCGCTTTTGCATTTCATGCTCGTACAGGCGCGAGCGCAGGCGCTGCCAGGCGACGTCGCGATTGCTGTGCTGGCTGCGCCCATCCTGGCACTGCACCACGATGCCGGTGGGGATGTGCGTCAGGCGCACCGCCGAATCGGTCTTGTTGATGTGCTGCCCGCCGGCGCCGCTGGCGCGGAAGGTGTCGGTGCGCACGTCCGACGGGTTGATCTCGATGTGGATCGAATCGTCGATTTCGGGATAGACGAAGAGCGAGGCAAACGAGGTGTGGCGCCCGCCCGAGCTGTCAAACGGCGATTTGCGCACCAGGCGGTGCACGCCGGTTTCGGTTCTCAAGAGGCCGTAGGCGTATTCGCCTTCCATGTGGATGGTCGCGCCCTTGATGCCGGCCACGTCGCCCGGGGTTTCTTCATCCACCGTGGCCTTGAAGCCCTTGCGCTCGGCGTATTTCAGGTACTGGCGCAGCAGCATGCCGGCCCAGTCGCAGGCCTCGGTGCCGCCGGCGCCGGCCTGGATGTCGATGTAGCAATTGAGCGGATCCGCCTCCTTGCTGAACATGCGGCGAAATTCCAGCTCTTCGATCAGCGGCTTGAGCTTGTCGGTTTCGGCCGCGATGGTGGCAAGGCCCGCCTCGTCGCCTTCTGCCTTGCTCATCTCGTAGAGCTCGGCGTTGTCGGCGATCTCGCGCGTGAGCTTTTGCAGCGTCAGCACCACGCTATCGAGCAGCTTCTTTTCCTTGCCCAGCTCCTGGGCCTTCTTCGGGTCGTCCCAGACCCTGGGGTCTTCCAGCGATGCGTTGACGGTTCTCAGGCGTTCGTACTTGGCATCGTAGTCAAAGATACCTCCGCAAGTCCTCGGTGCGCTCACCGAGGTCTTCGAGGGTGGTGCCAATCAGGTTGATTTGTTCTGCGTCCATGGGGGAAATCCTTGTGCGGTGTGTTCCGGGTAATCCCGGATTTTCCCACGTCCCATCGCCTGTCGCCCGCGGCGCCGCTGCCAGGTCAGCGCACCGTGCGTCAACCGGTCGTTCGGCAACGTGACGACCACCGGCGCCTGGCGGATGGCGTGCGGCGCGACGTCGAACGGGTTTTTCCTGCAGCTCCACCCGATCGGCGCGCGAACGGCCACCCGGCTGAGCCGCCCGGGCGCTTCAGCCCGATCCGGCAGCCGCGTCCGGTGTACGGCGCAGGAGCATCTGCGCCCGCGTCACGCCCAAGCTTGCAGGATCGGCGAATCGGGCTGACCGATGCGCTGGGGCGGCGTACCGCCGCGTGACCCCGGCGCCAACCCACGAGCGCAAGGGGTGGAGCGGGCTCAACGCGGCGCGCCCGGCCTTGCGCCCACCAGGCGCTTGAATTCGTCGATGAGGTGGTCCACCGGCTCGCGATAGACGCCGGAGGCGGCGGCTTTGGTCTGGGTCTGCGCCACGTCGAGTGCCAGCGGAAGGGCCGGGCAGCTGTTCATGCGTTCGGTGGGCGATGCGCCCAGCAGGTATCGGGTGGTGGCCAGGTCCACGCAGGTGTCTTCGTACGGATAGAGTGCATGGGTGTATTCGCCGGGCACGTAGATCATGCGGGCGGCGGGCAGGGCCTCGAACGCATGCAGCGCTCCCTCAGCGGGCGTGGCGCCGTCGTACTGCGACTGCACCAGCAGCACGTCCAGCCCCGCCATGGCGGCCAGCGGCGGGCGCGTGACGCTCGGCCCTCCCCAGTAGATGCACGAGTCGCTGTCCACCGCCGCGCCGGTCAGCGGGTAGCGGCGGTTGTAGTCGTAGCTCAGTTGCTTCCAGAACGCCAGGTCGGTGTTGCTGGGCACGTCGTTGCAGCGCACTGCCAGAAAAGTTGCCGTTTCGCTGTCCACCCGGATGCTTTCGGGCGGCCTCTGGGCGACCGCGCTCTCATGGAGTTTCAGCGCGGCTGCGCGGGCCGCCGCGTCCTGCTTTGTGTCCGACGGATTGAACGCGTGCCGTTGCAGCGATGCGAGGATCTGCTCCGGCGGGGCGTGTTCGGGCAGGCTGCGCAGCACGGCATTCAGACCCTTGCCGGCACTCAGGAGGGTGAGCGCATCGTCGGCGGCAGAGCTCGAGTAGAGCTTGTCCGGGAGCGGCACGCCCACCAGCGACTGCACCGCCGGCAGCCACTGCAGGGGTTCGGCGCGCACCGCGGCGCTGGTGGTGCCCAGGTTGAAGGTCTGCGGGTGGCGTGCCGCGTACGGCGCGAGCACGTCGTCGAGCACGCGCTGGAATGCCCCCGCCTGCGCCGTGAAGGCGGCATCGAAGGAGCTGGAAAAATCGACGTTGCTGTCGAGCACCATGCGCCCGACGCGTTCGGGAAACAGGCTGGCGTACCACGTTCCCAGCCAGGTGCCGTACGAATAGCCGAGGAAGTTGAGCCTGGCGTCGCCGAGCAATTCGCGCAGCAGGTCCATGTCGCGCGCTGTCGCGTCGGTGTTGATGAACGGGGTGATCGGGTTCTTCTTGCAGGCTTCGGTTCGCTTGCGGTTGTTGTACTGCACGTTGTCCCAATAGTCGGGATCCAGATGCCCGAGCGGCCCGCCGATCACCTCGCGCGGGATCTCGTTGGTGGAGCATTCCAGACGCGTGCTCAGGCCCGTGCCGCGGGGAGAAAAACCCACCAGGTCGAATTCGTTGACGATGCGCAGTTGCAACGCACCCTGGGGGTGGTCCGGATTGCTGCGCGAGAGGATTCGATAGTTGGCATAGGGCAGTTCCAGCCCATCGCCTCCCGGGCCGCCCGGGTTCATCAGCAGCGCGCCGCGTCGGCGCACACGATCGCCCGCGGCGATGCGCAGCACGCCCACGCTCAGGTCGCCGCGCGCGGGATCGCTCCAGTCCATGGGAACGCGCACGTTGGCGCACTGCAGGCGCGTGCCCAACCGCTGCCACTCCTCGAGCCAAGCGCGTTGCGCCGCTTCGCTCTTCGGCCCCAGGGAGGTGGGGTCGCACTGCTGCCAGGCCACGGTCTGCTTGCGGTAGGGGGCGAGTGGATCGTCGCCATCGCCGCCTCCGCAGGCGGTCAGGGTGAGCGCGACGATCAGGGGAAACGCAACGTGCCGAAAGCCAACGCATTGCATGACGACATCTCCTGCCGGGTCGATGATTGCTAAATGTATCAAACAGTGCCGCGATGTTGCAAATGTCGACTCGCTGCCAGGGTTGCCGCACGACCGCGCCATGCGCGCCGCCGCCGGGCCCGAGCCGTGGCGCGCGCATCCCGCTGGCGTCCGACGCGATCTCGGGCCTGGGCCGGCTCAACCGCTCACGAATTGCTCGATCTGCCTGGCCAGCGGCACTGGCTGGTCGTGGTGCAGCATGTGGCCGCAGTCCGCAAGGGTGATGCGGCGCGCATCGGGCACGGCGCGCAGCCGCTGGTGGAATTCGTCCAGCGTGTAGCGGCCGGCGTACCAGCGTGGCAGTTCGCTGTGCTGCGCCTCGACCACCAGCGCGGGCGCGGTGATGGCGGCGTACAGCGCCAGCGTTTCCTCCACCCGCGAGAGCTGCGGGTTGACCACGCGGTGCGCGGCGTCGCCCAGGATGTGCCAGCGCGTGCCGCCATCCGCGCCGGTGCGCGGCACTGCCCACTGGCGCGCCAACCAGTCGGCCTTGTCCATCGACAGACGGGGGTTGGTCTTCATCAACCGCGCGGCGACGGCGGCTGCGTCGGGGTAGGTTCTGAGCACCTGTTCGCCGCGGCGCTGCGCGCGCAGTTCATCCAGCCACTGGGCCAGACGCGCCGGTGCCTGCCCGGCCTGGGTGACCGGCATGCCGAAGCCTTCCAGGTTGACCAGACGGTGAATGCGCGCCGGGCGCACGCCGGCGTACATCATGGCGACGTTGCCACCCATGCTGTGGCCCACCAGGTCCACCGGCCGCCCCGGCGAAAAGTGCTCGAGCAGCGCGTCCAGATCGCCGAGGTAGTCTGCGAACACGTAGTGGTCGCACGGCGGCCCGCTCGTGTGGCCGAAGCCGCGCCAGTCGAGCGCGATCACCGTGC
Source organism: uncultured Ottowia sp. (assembly GCA_964527755.1). Lineage (GTDB taxonomy): Bacteria > Pseudomonadota > Gammaproteobacteria > Burkholderiales > Burkholderiaceae_C > Ottowia. Next base: position 16,626 of record CAZGOL010000028.1, on the reverse strand, counting down.
GTTGCTGCAGGAATGCGGGCGCGAGCGAGTCGACCATGAACTGCCAGGAGGCCGCCACGTCCATCCAGCCGTGCAACAGCACCAGCGGCGGCGCGTCGCCATCGGGGGCACCCCACGCGAGGGTGTGATAGCGGTACAGTCGAATCGGCGTGAAGGCGCTGCGCGCGACGCGCAGAGGCTGATAGGAGAGCATCGACACGCATGATAGGAGACAGGCCATGACACAGGATCGGGGCGGCGACCATTACGCGAGCATGCAGGCGGACTTTCGCTGGCGGGTGCCGCGCCACTTCAGCATCGCGCAGGCGTGCAGCCGGCGCTGGGCGGAGGCGCCCGACGGGCCCGAGCGCATCGCGGTGATCGAGCACTTCCAGGGCGGCCGCACCGAATTCCACACCTTCGCTGCGCTGCAGGAGCAGGCCGACCACCTGTCGGCCGCGCTCGTGGCGCTGGGCGTGCGCCGCGGCGACCGGGTGGCCATCGTCATGCCGCAGCGATTCGAGACGGCGGTGGCCTACATCGCGGTCCTGCAGACCGGCGCGATTGCCATGCCGTTGTCGCAGCTCTTTGGCCCGGAGGCGCTGGAGTACCGCCTGCAAAATGCCGCCGCATCGGTGGCGATCTGTGACGAAGGGTCGCTGGCGAACCTGATGGCTGCGCGCGCCACCTGCCCGACGCTGCACGCGGTCATCGGGCTGGGTGCCGGTGCCGAGCGGGCCGACCACGAATGGAACGCGCTGCTGGCCGCTGGACGCGGCCGGTTCAACCCGGTGGATTCGCTGGCGGACGACCCGGCGGTGCTGATCTACACCAGCGGCACCACCGGACCGCCCAAGGGCGCGCTGATTCCGCAGCGCGCGCTGATCGGCAACCTGCCCGGTTTCGTGTGCAGCCACAACTGGTTCGGCTTCGATCCCACGCGTGCCGGCAGCACGAGTCGCGCGATCTTCTGGAGTCCGGCCGACTGGGCCTGGACGGGCGGGCTGATGGATGCGCTGCTGCCCGCGCTTTATTTCGGTCGTCCGATCGTCGGCTACAACGGCCGCTTCGACCCAGTGGAGGCGTTCGAGATTCTTTCGCGTCACCGCGTGACGCACAGTTTCCTGTTTCCCACCGCGCTCAAGGCGATGATGAAGGCCGTGCCGCATCCGCGCAAGCGCTACATGCTGCACCTGCAGGGCCTGATGAGCGCGGGCGAGGCGGTGGGCGACGCGGTGTTCGGCTATTGCCGGGACGAGCTGGGCGTGGTCGTCAACGAAATGTTCGGCCAGACCGAGGTCAACTACATCGTCGGCAACTGCGCCATGAACGGCCGCCGGCCACCCGGCATCGGCTGGCCGGCCAAGCCGAACAGCATGGGCCGCGGTTATCCGGGCCACCTGGTGGCGCTGATCGATGACCAGGGCGGGGAGGTGCCCGTGGGCGAGCCGGGCGAGGTGGCGATCCGCCGCACCGACATCCACGGCCACCCCGATCCGATCTTCTTCCTGGGCTACTGGAACAACGAGGCCGCCACGCGCGCCAAGTTCACGGGCGATTGGTGGCGCACCGGCGACGTGGCGGTGCGCGACGCCGACGGCTACCTGTGGTATCAGGGTCGCGCCGACGACGTCTT
>CAZGOL010000028.1:4554-14911 GCA_964527755.1 uncultured Ottowia sp. | reverse complement strand
CGGTGCGCGACGCCGACGGCTACCTGTGGTATCAGGGTCGCGCCGACGACGTCTTCAAGTCGGCCGGCTACCGCATCGGCCCGGGCGAGATCGAGAACTGCCTGGTCAAGCACCCGGCGGTGCTCAACTGCGCCGTGGTGCCCAAGCCCGACGCGGCGCGCGGCGCGCTGGTCAAGGCCTACGTGGTATTGTCCGCGGACTTCGCGTCCCGGCGCTTGGCGTGGGTCGACGGGGTGGCTGCTTTCGAGCGGTGGCTCGTCGCAGCCCTCCAAGAGCACGTGAAGGGCTTGCTGGCACCGTACGAGTACCCCAAGGAGATCGAATTCATCGACCAGTTGCCGATGACCACCACGGGCAAGGTGCAGCGCCGCGTGTTGCGCCTGCAGGAGGAGGAGCGCGCACGGGCCGCGCTCGCGTCCTCCGCACCTTCCTGATCCGGACCGCCATCCATGATGAACCCGATCGCCCTGGGCACGAGCGGACTGCGTGTCACCCCCATTTGCCTGGGCACCATGACCTTTGGCCAGGATGTGGCCGACGAGGGGGTGATTCACACCATTCTCGACCGCGCGATCGAGCGCGGCGTCGGCTTTCTGGACTCCGCCGAGATGTACCCGGTGCCGCCGACCGAGCCGACCTATGGCGTCAGCGAGACCATCGTCGGCCGCTGGCTGGCGCGGCGCCCCGGGCTTCGCCAGCGCATCGTGCTGGCCACCAAGGTGGCCGGTCCGACGCGCGACGCACCGTGGATCCGGTCGGGGCAAGGTCTGACCGCGGCCGACATCGAGGCCTCGTGCCACGCTTCGCTGCGTCGTCTGCAGACCGAGGTGATCGACCTCTACCAGATCCACTGGCCCGAGCGTCACGTGCCGGTGTTCGGCCGCCTGTACTACGACCCGACGCAAGAACACTCCAGCACCCCGATTCGCGAACAACTCGAAGCGCTGGCGCGGCTGGTGCGTGCCGGCAAGGTCCGCTGCATCGGCCTGTCCAACGAGACCCCTTATGGCGTGCACGAGTTCGTTCGCCTGGCCGAGCAGCACGGACTGCCGCGCATCGTCTCGACCCAGAACCCGTACTGCCTGATCAGCCGTGCCTTTGACAATGCGCTGGACGAAACCTGCCACCGGCTGGGCATCGGCCTGCTGGCCTACTCGCCGCTGGGCTTCGGCCTGTTGACGGGCAAGTACGACGCCAGCGGCCTGGATTCGGCTGCCGCGCCGCGTGGTCGCATGACGCTGCACGAGCGCAGCCGCAGGCAGCGCTGGGGGCGCGATGCGTCGCTGGCGGCGGCCCGGCGCTACAACCGGCTCGCGGGTGAGCACGGACTGAGTCCCGTGCAACTGGCGCTCGCGTTCTGTTATCACTCGTGGCGCGTGGCCAGCACGATCATCGGTGTGACATCGCTGGCACAACTCGACGAAAACCTGGACGCCTGGGACGTGCAACTGACGCCGGAGGTTCTGGCCGCCGTCGACGCCATCCGCCTCGAAATGCGCGACCCGGCCAACTGATCGCATGTCCAGGCACAAGTCCGCCCACGTCAGCGAGACGCCCGCCACCGCGTTCTTGCGCGCGCAAGGCGTGGCCTTCACCGAACACCCGTACGAGTATGTGGAGCACGGCGGCGCCACGCACAGTGCCGATGTGCTGGGGCTCGACCCGCACGCCGTGATCAAGACCCTGGTGATGCAGGACCAGGATGCGCGGCCGCTGATCGTGCTGATGCACGGTGATCGCAAGGTCAGCACCAAGAACCTGGCGCGCCAGATTGGCGCCAAATCGGTCGAACCCTGCACGCCCGAGGTGGCCAGCCGCCACAGCGGCTATCAAGTCGGCGGCACATCCCCGTTCGGCACGCGGCGGCCGATGCCCGTGTTCATCGAGGCCAGCATCCTGGACCTGCCAAGCATCGGCATCAACGGCGGGCGGCGCGGCTACCTGATCGGCATCGATCCCCAGGCGTGCGTGCGGCTGCTGCACGCCAAGCCGGTACAGTGTGCGATCGATTTGTGAGAATATTGAAAAAATGGCATTTTGCCATTGCCTGACAAGCCATAACAGCTATTGATTTGGGAGCAATCATGTCTTGGTCCGTGCTGGCGGTGGTGGCCGCCTACCTGATCGGCTCGCTCAGTTTTGCCGTCATCGTCAGCCGCGTGCTGGGGCTGGCCGATCCGCGCAGCTATGGCAGCGGCAACCCCGGCGCGACCAACGTGCTGCGCTCGGGATCGAAGGGCGCGGCCATTGCCACCTTGCTGCTGGATGCCGCCAAGGGCTGGCTGCCGGTGATGCTGGTCCAGTGGTTCGGAGCCGACTTCGGGCTGGCCGAAGGCACGCAGGCGGTGGTCGGAGTCGCCGCGTTCCTGGGGCATCTGTTTCCGGTGTTCTTCGGATTTCAGGGCGGCAAGGGCGTGGCCACCGCCGCCGGCGTGCTGCTGGCCTTCGTGCCCTGGCTCGGCGTGGCCACGCTGGCGACCTGGATTATCGTGGCGGTGTTCTTTCGCTACGCGTCGCTGGCCTCGGTGGTGGCCGCCGTGTTCGCGCCCACCTACTACGAGATCGGCAATGGCGTGGCCTGGAATGTGCAGCCGGTGTTGCTGTGGGCGGTGATGGCGATGGGCCTGCTGCTGATCTGGCGCCACAACGCCAACATCCGTCGCCTGATGGCGGGAACCGAATCCAAGATTGGAGCCAGCAAGTCATGAATGCCATCACGCGGCACGGTATGGGTGCGCGCCTGTCGGAGGCGGCGATTTTCAACGGTGTCGTCTATCTGGCCGGCATGGTGCCCGAGGGAGATGCTCGCGATGTCCGCGGTCAGACCGCCGATGTCCTGGCGCAGATCGATGCGCACCTGGCGGCGTGCGGCAGCCACAAGAGCCGCATCTTGCGCACGCAGATCTTCCTGACCGACATCGCCGACATCGGCGAGATGAACGCCGTCTGGGACGCGTGGGTGGTGCCGGGTCACGCGCCGCCGCGCGCTACCGTGCAGGCGCAACTGGCCAATCCGGCCTGGCGCATCGAAGTGGTGGTGACGGCGGCGGTCGGTCCCGCCTGAACCCGGGATCGCCGCGCGCTCAGCGGCGCACCAGCATCATCTGGCTGCCATCGCGCTGCATTCGGAAGCGGTTGAGGAAACTGTTGCCCAGCAGCACTGCAGGCAGGCTGGCGGCGACCACGACCGCGTCCACCTCGTACATCGTCACGTCGCCCAGCCGAACGCTGGCGAGCTTGAGCGCCCAGCCGCGCGCCGCGCCGTTGGCCGTGCCCAGCGTGACACGCTGGCCGCCCTGGTACTTCAGGCCGATCTGGTCGGCCTCGCCCTGGCCGATGGCCACCACCGAAGCGCCGGTGTCCACCATGAACTGCACCGGCCGGTTGTTGATGCTGCCGCGCGAGAAGAAGTGCCCGCGCGCATCGGCGGTGAGGGAGATGCGGTCGCCGCCACTGGGCGCTGCGCCGCCGACGCTGGCGGGCGATTCGCCCACATGGAGCGTCATGCGCTGGCCGCCCGCCAGCACCACGGCCTGATCCCCGCTGGTCGAGAGGACCTTGACGCCCTGCAGCGATTCGCCGGGCGCCACCGCGCGCGGCGCGCCGCCATCGACAATCAGCAGCGCCTTGCCGCCCAGCATGCCCTGCAGCGCCACGTTCTGCGCCCAGCCGAGGGCAGGCCAAAGGAGCGCCAACGCGATCAGGCGGCCGGCGTGCATGGCGGCATCAATCGCGGAAGTTGTCGAACGAGAGCGGCAGGTCGGCCATCTCCTTGCGCACCAGCGCCATCACCGCCTGCAGGTCGTCGCGCTTGGCGCCCGTGACGCGCACCGCGTCGCCCTGGATGGCGGCCTGCACCTTCAGTTTGCTGTCCTTGATCAGGCGCTGGATCTTTTTGCCGTCTTCGCTCGCAATGCCGCTGCGGACCTTCAGCACCTGCCTGACCTTGTCGCCGCCGACCTTCTGCACGTTGCCCTTGTCCAGAAAGCGCACGTCCACGCCGCGCTTGGTCAACTTGTTGCGCAGGATGTCCTCGATCTGCTGCAACTGGAATTCGCCGTCGCCCAGCAGGACGATTTCCTTGTCCTTCAACTCGACCGCCGCGCTGGTGCCCTTGAAGTCGAAGCGGGTGCCGATTTCCTTGGCGGCGTTGTCCACCGCGTTGCGCACTTCCACCATGTCGGGGTCGCATACCGTGTCGAATGAGGGCATGGGCTTGGCCTTTGCGCGTTGATACCGGATGCGACAATTGTCCCATGTCCGTGGAGCGCAACGTTTCCCTGCAACCGCTGAACAGCTTCGGCATCGCCGCGCGCGCCGATCGGCTGCTGCGCGTGCGCGACGCCAGCGACGTGCGTGCGCTGCTGGCGGACGAGCGGTTGGCCGCCCTGCACAAGTTCGTGCTGGGCGGCGGCAGCAACATCGTCCTGACGGGCGATGTCAAGGGGCTGGTGCTCAAGGTCGAGGTGCCCGGTCGCCGCGTGGTGGCCGAGAGCGAGCGCCACGTCATCGTCGAAGCCGGCGCTGGCGAGACGTGGGATGACTTCGTCACCTGGACACTGGACCAGGGTCTGCCCGGCCTCGAGAACCTGGCGCTGATCCCGGGTACCGTGGGCGCCAGCCCGGTGCAGAACATCGGTGCCTACGGGCTGGAGCTGCAGGATCGGTTTCACGAGCTGGATGCGATCGATCTGCAGACCGGGGAGCTGTTCACGCTCGACGCCGCCCAATGCGGCTTCGGCTATCGCGATTCGGTTTTCAAGCACGCGGCGACCCGTGAAGGCGACTTGGGACTGGCTGGCCGCGCGCTGATCTTGCGCGTGCGCCTTGCCTTGCCGCGTGTCTGGCGGCCGGTGCTCGGCTACCTGGAGCTGGAGCGCCGGATGCACGAGGAAGGGGTCACCGCACCCGGCGCGCGCCAGATCCACGACTGGATCGTCGCCATCCGCCGCGCCAAGCTTCCCGACCCGGCGCACTTGGGCAACGCCGGCAGTTTTTTCAAGAACCCGACGGTCACGCCCGAACAGTGCCAGGACATCATCGGTCGCGACCCCAGGGTCGTGCACTACCCCATGCCCGACGGCAGCGTGAAGCTGGCCGCCGGCTGGCTGATCGACGCCTGCGGCTGGAAAGGCAAGCGCGTGGGCAACGCGGCGGTGTACGACAAGCAGGCACTGGTGCTGGTCAACCGGGGTGGCGAACGGCACCCGGCCACGGGAGGCGAGGTCATGACGCTGGCGCGCGCCATCCAGACCAGCGTGTACGAGCGCTTTGGCATCCGGCTGGAGCCCGAGCCGGTGGTGATTTGAAAGATCAGGCTTCGCGCCGACGCGCCGCCACGATGCGGTGCACGTCGTGCGTGACCACGCCCTGCTCGTGAGTCGGCTTGACGAAGAAGTCGGGGTGTTCGAGCGTCTGCTCCATGTCGGCCAGGCCGTCGGCCCAGTGCTGGCGCTGCGTGCCAATGCCGAATGCGTAGTCCTTGTACAGCGTCTCGAACGGCTTGCCCTGGTAGATCAGGTGCACGATGTTGAACACGCGCGAGCAGGCCCAGGGCGCCAGCGCCGCGCGCAACTTCGTTTCGATGGCGTTCGCGGGCACCTGCGCCAGCGTGTCGGCGATCGCCAGGCGCAGCTTCTGCAGGCTGGCGCCGTGGTCCGTCACCAGGCGCGTGCGGCTGGAGTACTGAATGTCCTTTTGCCGTTCGATCACGTCCATCATGGTGGCAGGTCGCTCGCCGTGCGCGCTCCACAAGTCCACCTGCAGCACGAGGCTGTCGCGGCGGGGGCGGGCGTTCCACACGCATTCCAGCGGCGTGTTGGAGACGATGCCGCCATCCCAGTAGTGCTTGCCGTCGATCTCGATGGCCGCAAAGGCCGGCGGCAGCGCGCCCGAGGCCATGATGTGCTCGGCCGCGATGCGGTCGTGCAGCGAATCGAAATAGCGGCTGTTGCCGGTTTCCACCTGCACCGCGCCCACGCTCAGGCGAACGCCGTCCTTGCGGTCGTTGATGCGGTCGAAGTCGATCAGGCGTTCCAGTGTTGCCTTGAGCGGCGCCGTGTCGTAGAAGCTGGTGGCTGCCGGAGTGCCGTCGGCCAGCAGGAAGGGCGGTTGCTGGCGAATGTGGAAGAACCCTTGTTGGCCGAAGGCGAGCGCGCCCAGCGCGCCCAGCGAATAGGCCCATTCATGCAGCTTCGGATAGGGCGGGCTGAAGGCCAGCAGCGCGCGCACCGAGGCGGCGATCGGCGAGGCCACGCCCACCGGTTCGCACACGGTGTCCCAGAACTCGTGCAGGCGCTCCACGCGCCGTTCGGGCGCGTTGCCGGCCATGAGGGCGGCGTTGATGGCGCCGATCGAGGTGCCGACGAACCAGTCGGGTCGCAGGCCGGCGGCGTGCAGGCCTTCATAGACGCCGCACTGGTAGGAACCCAGCGCGCCCCCGCCCTGCAGCACCAGGGCCACGGTCTGGTAGTCGCGCGCCAGGTCGGCGGGGGTGGCGGCGTTCCTGGCCGCGGCACGGCCGCGTGGCGGGCGTGCCGCGGTTGCGCCGCCCCGCCTCCTGTTGGTGCGCGCGGTTGCGGGCGTTTTGCTGGCCATGGGTGATCGTCCTTCGCAAAAGGGGCACGTGCACTCCGGTGTCACGGTTCAAGTGCAGTTTCCCGAGTATCGCGCTGCCGCGCGTTGCTGGTCCGCGTGCCGGCTGTGCTAGCGTTCCCCCGCGTCGAATCGCGGCGCATGGTGAAAGGAAGATGTCCATGAAGACAATCCTCGCGGCCCTGGCTTTTCCAGCGCTCTGGCTCGCCTTGCCCGCGCTCGTGCAGGCGCAGGCGCCGCAGGCAATCGGCCCGCGCGCGGTTGCTCCGGCCGCAGTGGCGCCAGCCACCGGCGGGCGCGATCCGCAATGGCTGCGTACGCTGATGCTGCACACGCGCGTGTGCCGTGCCGTGTGCGGCGACGACTTCGTGGGCGCCAAGCCCGAGATGCGCGACCACCTGACTTGCCTGGACGGCACCATGCGGCCCGTGGGCTCGAGTCCGGCGCGTTCGGCCTGCACGCGCTTCGATCGCGGGCCGTGGGCCGAGCAGCGTGGCGGTGCCTGGTGCATCAAGGTGTACCCCGACGTCGGCCGCAGCGACTGGACGGAGCCTGCACAGTGCGCGGGTCTGGTGCCGTTGGCCGATATCGGCAAAGCCCGGCCCGGCCCGGACGGGCACGTGGCGCCGCGGTGACCGTTGCGGCTTACTGCCGGAAGGCCTCGATCGTCGCCGTGATGCGCACGTTCCTGGGCATGCCGATGTCCACCAGGTAGTTCATGCCCCATTGGGTGCGGTCGATCACGGCCTCGAAGTCGCCGCCGCAGGCCTCGGTCTTGGCGCGTTTGTTGGGATAGCACTTGAACTGGTTGGCCTTGAGCGTGATCGGGTGCGTTTGCCCCAGCAGCGTGAACTGGCCCGGCACCTCGACGAGGCGGTCGCCGTCGAACACCATGCGATCGGAGACGAAGCGCATGGTCGGGTGCCTGGCGGCGTCGAACAGGTCGGCGTGCTTCAGGTGATCATCGAAACCCTTGGAGCCGCTGTAGACGCTGTCCACCTGCACCGTGATGTCGAACTGCCCGGCCTTGGCGGCGGGATCGAACCGCACGTTGCCGTTCACCGCGTCGAAGCGGCCGCGGTTGACCGAGGCGCCATAGTGATCGATGGCAAAGGTGACGTAGGTGTGATCGCTGTCGATTTTGTAGGTGGCCGGCTCGGCCTGGGCGATGCCGCAGCCCAGGGTTGCGACGGCGGCTAGGAGGAGACTGACGGAGTGTTTCATGGTTCATCGTCCTTGAAGTCGGCGCCACGCGGGTGCCGTGATTCGCGCCTTGCGACGCACGATCGCCATGGTTTCGACCTCCGCTTGTCTCGCGGCGCGCGCAGGAATGGCGATTCCTCTTGTCTCCATCCAGATGAGTCGGGTCGAAAGCGCGCCGTTCAATGGCACCCCCTCTTTCTTGTTTGATCTGCGTCAGGAAACTTGACGAACGGGCGCAGCGCGCCCGGTTGGCGGGCCGGCGTTCCTTGCGCGATGGTTACCGGCGCCTGGCGCGGGTCACACTGCCGCTGGTGATCAGCAGCCCGATGACGATCAGCACGATGCCGGCACCTTCGACCAGGTCGGGGCGTTCGCCCAGCAGCGCCCAGGCCATCAGGATCGCGGTGACGGGCACGCACAGGCTGGACAGACTGGCGACGGTGGCCGGCAGCCGATCGATGATGAAGAACCACAGCACCCAAGCCAGACTCGACGCGAGCACCGCGGCGTACAGCAGGCCGAAGACCATGCCCGGGCCCCACTCGATGGGACGCTGTGGCACGATCCATGCGACCACGGCCAGCAGCACGCTGCCCACCAGCATCTGCCAGGCGGTGAACGACAGCGCCGGGGGGTGGTGCAGTTGAAACATGCGCTTGGTGAGAACCGTTCCCAGTCCCCACAGGCAGCCGCTGATCACCGCCAGCGACGTGCTTTGCCAGCTACCCAGACCGTGCCAGGGCTCGATGACGAGCGCCAGACCGACGACGGCCAGGGCGATGCCCAGCCATTGGTGGCGGCGCGGCCGCTCGTGCAGCACCCACCAGGCAAACAACACCGACCAGAACGGCATGGTGTAGGCAAGAACCGACACGCGACCGGCGCCACCGCTCTCCAGCGCCCACTGCGACAAGCCCTGGAACGCGGCGGTCTGGCACGCACCGACGGCGACCGTCAGGCCCAGCGGCGGCGGCCGCAGTGGCTGACGCAAGGCCAACAGCACCGCAAACAGCACCCCCGTACCCAGGCCGAAGCGCAGAGCCACGAAATCAAACGGACCGGTGTAGCGCGTGACCTGCTTCATCACGATCCAGCTGTAGCCCCACAGCACCACGACGACGGCCATGGCGAACAGCGCCGTGTGCGGAGACTGCAAGCGCGTGGTCATGGGGGGTGGTGGTGAGCAGGTGGCGCTGCGGGCGCCGTCGGGATCAGGCGGACCGTGTGGCTGGATCGTCGGGACAGACCATGGGGTCGCTGCGACCCCGAGCCATTGTGCGCGCCATCGCGAACGGCGGGCCGGTCAAACCGCCGTGGCCAGGCGGGCTGGCGGGCGCCGTGTGCGCAGGTACAGCCAGCCAGCGATGCTCAGGTTGAGCAGGTTCCAGCCAATCCCGTTCAGGAACGCCGCGCGATAGCTGCCGGTGACGTCGAAGATCCAGCCGCTCATCCAGCCACCCAGCGCCATGCCGAGCATGGTGGCCATGATGACGGCGCCCACGCGCGCACCGACTTCGCGCGCCGCGAAGTGCTCGCGCACGATGATCGCGTAGGACGGCACGATGCCACCCTGGAACAGGCCGAACAGCGCCGAGATCGCGTACAGCGGCACCAGCCCGTCGAATGGCAGGAACATCAGCAGCGCCACGCCCTGCAGCGCCGAGCCCAGCAGCAGCGTGCGGATGCCGCCGATGTGATCGCAGATCCAGCCCGAGAGCAGGCGACTCACGATGCCGGCGGCCAGCATCAGCGACAGCATTTGCGCGCCTCGCGCGGCACCGTAGCCCAGGTCGGTGCAATAGGCGACGATGTGCACCTGAGGCATCGCCATCGCCACGCAACAGGCCACGCCCGCGACGCACAGCAGCCACTGGGCGTGCGCCGGCGCCAGCCCGAACGGGCGTGCACCGGTCACGGGCTGGCCGGGCGCCGCGACCGAGTCCGCCTGCACCGCCGGCGGGCGCTGGCGCATGCGCGCGGCCAGCAGCAGCATGCCGACGCCGCAAAACAGGCCCAGCGCCAGGTAGGTCGGGCGCCAGCCATGGTGTTCGATGCCCCATTGTGCGAGCGGTGGCCAGATGGCGCCGGCGACGTAGTTGCCGCTGGCGCAGATCGCCACCGCGATGCCGCGCCGCTTGTGCCACCACAGCGTGGTGTCGGCCATCAACGGGGCGAACGTGGCGGCGCCCCCGAGAAAGCCCAGCAGCGCGTGCGCCAGTCCGAACGACCACACGCTGCCGGCCGCCGCCGCCCACAGGTAGCCCGCGCAGACGGCGAGGGCGCCCATCGTGAGCACGCGTGCGATGCCGTGGCGATCCGCCAGCCTGCCGGTGAAGATCCCGCCCAGGCCGAGCGCCACCATCATCAGCGTGTACGGAAGCGACGCCGTGCCACGGTTGACGCCGAACTCGGCCTGCACCGCTGGCAGCACCACCGACACCACGTACATGCTGCTGTTGCCCAGCGCCACCAGTGCCAGCGTGGTGACCAAGCGCCATGCGGCGGTGGGCGAGTCGATCAGGCTCGGGTCGGCTGGGGTGGCGTGGGTCATGTGAAACGC
>CAZGOL010000028.1:0-4454 GCA_964527755.1 uncultured Ottowia sp. | reverse complement strand
TGGGCGAGTCGATCAGGCTCGGGTCGGCTGGGGTGGCGTGGGTCATGTGAAACGCCTAGCTTACAGTGAAGGCTGCTTCCAGTTGTCGCCGAGGAGATGGAAAGAAATGACCGTGATCCTGCAAGTCGATTCTCGGTTTTCTGGGCCTTGGCCGGCGGCATCTGCCTGTTCGACGATCGCGCGAGTGCGCAAGCCTGTCTCGACATGCATGGCAAGCGGCTCCAGGCCAGCGGGATCGAGCACATCCATGCCAGAGTGTTCGACGTGAACGAAGAGCTTTCGGCCATCGATCGCGCGCCGATGGGCTGAGCCGGGGCGAACGAGGCCGGCTGCCCGCCATGACCGCACGCGTTTGGGCGATCCTTGAGAGCACTCCGGATTTCTTCCCGCTGTCCGAGCGCGCGCGCCCTGTGCTGCGGCGACAATCGCCCGCATGCAGACCCCGCGCACCCGCTTCGTGCTGATCGAGACCAGTCACGCGGGCAACGTGGGTGCGGTGGCGCGCGCCATGAAGGTGATGGGATTCGACGACCTGGTGCTGGTCAGGCCGCGCTGGCCCGACGTGCTGGGGCGCGCCGAAGCGGTCGAGCGCGCCAGCGGCGCCGCTGAGGTGCTGGCGCGTGCGCGCACCGTGGACACGCTGGATGAGGCGCTGACGGGCATCGACCGCCTGTGCGCCACGATAATGACCCCGCGTGACTTCGGGCCGCCTACGCGGAGCCCCAGGGCGTATTTCGATTTGCTATTGAATCAAGAGCTGTTTGGGCAGACTGGGCGGACTACGGATCCCGATTTGGTTCATGAATCCGGCCGCGGCATCGCGTTCCTGTTCGGCAGCGAACGCTACGGCCTGAGCAACGACCATGTGTACCGGTGCCACGTCGCGCTCAGCATTCCGACCAACCCCGGCTACGGTTCGCTCAACCTGGCCGCGGCGGTGCAGCTGATCGCCTACGACTGGCGCCAGGCGTTGGCGGCACGCGCCGCCGGCTTTCAGGTGATGTCGGTCACCGACGTGCCTGCCCCAGCCGATGCGGCGCAGGTGGCCGGCATGCTGGAGCATTGGGAGCAGGCGCTGGCCGAGATCGGTTTTTTGGACCGGGCGGCGCCGAAAAAGCTGATGCCTCGGCTGCGGCAACTGTTCAATCGCGCGCAGCCCAGCGTGAAAGAAATCCATATCCTGCGTGGCATCGCCCGTGCGATGCAGGATGCGGCGGCTGGCCGCAGACGCTAGACTTTCGTCTCGATCATGTTTCCCCGCATTCGTTCCTACACCCAGGCCATACTCGAGCGCGACCCAGCGGCGCGCAGCGTGTGGGACGTGGTGTTTTCCTACCCCGGCTTTCACGCCCTGGTGCTGCACCGGCTGGCGCACTGGCTGTGGGAGAGGCGCTGGCACTGGCTGGCCCGCTGGATCTCGCACTGGGGACGCTTTCTGACCGGGATCGAGATTCACCCGGGCGCCACCATCGGCGAGCGCGTGTTCATCGACCACGGCATGGGGGTGGTGATCGGCGAGACCGCCGAGATCGGTGACGACTGCACCATCTACCAGGGCGTGACGCTGGGCGGCACCTCGCTGGCCAAAGGAAGCAAACGCCATCCGACGCTGGGCAAGGGCGTGGTCGTCGGCGCCTCCAGTCAGATCCTGGGCGGCTTCACGGTGGGCGATGGCGCCAGGATCGGCTCGTCGGCGGTGGTTACCAAGCCAGTGCCGCCCGGCGCCACCGCGGTGGGCAACCCGGCGCGCATCATCCTCGCCGACGACGCGGCTCGGCGCGAGGAAGCCGCCGCCAAGCTGGGCTTTTCCGCCTACGGCGTGACGCAGAACGACGATCCCGTGAGCCAGGCACTGCGCGGGCTGATTGACGGCACGGCGGGGCACGAGCACCAGATCGCGCTGCTGTGGCGCGCGATCGACAAACTGGCTTGCCAGATCGATCCGGACTGCGTGCCTCAGGACGCGGCGCGCCAGGAGAGTTTCGAGGCCACCAAGCTCAACGAGTTGGTCGGCAAATAGCCAAACGACCGGCATGGCGGACGGCCGTGGCATTGCCCGGCGAGGCGGATCAGCGCTGGCGCTTGCCCACTTCGTTGCCGATCAGCGCGCCGCCGGCGGCGCCGGCGATGGTGCCCACGGGGCCGCCGAACAGCAGGTTGCCGACAGCGCCTCCGGCGATGGCGCCCACGCCGATGCCCACTTGCTGGTTCGTCGGGCGCGATGCGCATCCGGCGCTCGCCAAGCCGGCCAGCAGGACGACGACGAGGGCGAGGTGGCGGGTGCGTGTGGTCATGGTTGGAACTCCTTGCATTGGCCCATCATCGCCGCGATGGCGCATTCGTCTGTGTCAATGCGCTGCCAATTGCAACCCGCGGTGGCGCGCACGCCGGCGCGCAGCCGGTGACGTGCGCATGCGGACTGTCGCGCGATGGACATCGGTGAATGTACAGCGTTCACAATTGGAGACGATTCACGCGGATGGTTGTTGCGATTGTGCCGTTGTTCAGGCTCGCGCGACGCTTCCATTCCGATAGCATGGCCGGCGGTCTCGACTTTCGCTCCACCTCATGGATTCCCTGTATTCAGGCTGCCGCGGGCATGTAATAGAGTGTGCTTTCGTCCGGGAACACGGTGGCCTTGCACGCCGCGTGTCGACACCTGGTCACTGACCGCCAACCAAGGAGACTTTTCATGCAACAGCATTCCCACTGGACGCGCCGGCTGCGCGCTGCCATCGCATTGCTTGCTGCCGCGGCCTGCCTGCCGGCGCTGGCGGCCGACATCACGCTCAAGGCCTCGCACCAGTTCCCCGGCGGCAAGGGCGACGTGCGCGACGAGATGGTGCAGATCATCGCGCGCGAGGTGGGCGCAGCCAAGGTGGGACTGGAAATCAAGGTCTACCCCGGCGCGAGCCTCGTGAAGGCCGCCGAGCAGTGGAAGGCCATGCAGTCCGGGCAGATCGACATGAGCTCGTTTCCGCTTGACTACGCCTCGGGCTTTCATCCGCAGTTCGGCGCCACGCTGATGCCCGGCCTGGTCAAGAGCCACGCGCACGCGCAGCGCCTGAACAAGTCGCCCTTCATGGAAGACATGCGCAAGATCATCGAAGCGGGCGGTGCGCGCGTGCTGGCCGACGCGTGGCTCGCCGGTGCCTTCGGCGCCAAGGACAAGTGCATTCGCAAGCCCGATGACGTTAAGGGGATGAAGATCCGCTCGGCGGGCTCGACCTTCGCGCAGATGTGGGCCGGCGCGGGCGCCTCGATCACCTCGGTCGCGTCCAACGAGGTCTACAACGCGCTGCAGCAGGGCGTGATCACCGGCACCGACACCTCCACCGGCTCGATGGTCTCGTTTCGGCTGTACGAGCAACTGCAGTGCGTGACCGCGCCGGGCGAGCACGCGCTGTGGTTCATGTACGAGCCGGTGTTGATTTCCAAGCGCAGCTGGGACAAGCTCGACGACAAGCAGAAGGCCGCACTGACGGCGGCCTCGCTGAAAGCCGAATCCTACTTCGCCGCCGAGTCCGCCAAGCTCGACGAGAAAATGAACGAGGCCTTCAAGAAGGCCGGCAAGGAAGTCATCACGCTGACCGAACCCGAATTCGACACGTGGCGCGAGGTGGCGCAGCGCACCTCGTACAAGGAGTTCGCCGACAAGGTGCCCGGCGGCAAGGAGCTGATCGAGAAGGCGCTGAGTGTCAAATAGCCCGGCCGCCAGCGCGCTCCCGCTCTGGGCACGCGTGATCAACGCGACCTCGCGCGCCTTCGGCGTGTTTTCGGTCGCTCTGATTCTCGCGTCCATCGCGGTCGTCTGCCAGATGGTCTTCGTGCGCGCGGTGCTCGGCCAGTCGGCGATCTGGCAGACCGAGTTCTCGATCTTCGCGATGGTGGCAGCCACCTTCCTCGGCGCGCCCTGGATTCTGCTCACGCATGGGCACGTCGCGGTCGATGTGCTGCCGTTGATGGTGGGTGACGGTGCGCGGCGCTGGCTGTTCGCGCTGGGCTGGTTGCTGATGCTGGCGTTCTGCCTGCTGTTCCTGTGGGGTGCCATTCCGTGGTGGTACGAGACCTGGGCCAATGGCCAGACCACCTCGTCGATCTGGCGCGCGCGGCTGTGGATTCCCTACCTCTCGGTGCCGGTGGGCCTGTTGCTCCTGTGCTTGCAGATCGCGAGCGAACTGGCCCTGGTGTTCACGCATCGTGCCCATCCCTTCAACCTGCGCCCTGAGGAAGGCCTGTCGTCATGAGCCCGCTGTGGATCGGTCTGCTCATCTTCGCGATCACCACGCTGGTGCTGGCCATCGGCATGCCGATCGCGTTCGCGCTGGGCGCGGTGGCGTTGGGCTTCATGATGTTCTTCGACGGCTGGGGCAGCGTGCACTTCATCGCCGAGACCATTTTCGGCGGGCTCAACGACTTCACGCTGGTGTCGCTGCCGATGTTCATCGTGATGG
>CAZGOL010000027.1:20500-22278 GCA_964527755.1 uncultured Ottowia sp. | reverse complement strand
GCAAGGTTTCCACCACGTTCGCGCCGCTGCAGCGGGCTACTCCGACCGTGGTGGCACAGAGCTACGGGTCGGGCGGGTTCGTGGCACCGGGCACCTTCGTGCTCGCGATGGTGTTCCTGGTGGCCTTCGTGCTGTACTACTTCATCAACTGGAAGTATCTGTCGACCTTGTGGGGCATGAGCTGAGACGACAGGCACGGCCCGTCATTCCATGAGCCTTCGGGAGCGCAGGCCAAAGCATGCAACGGATCGAGTCGCAGGCAACCATCGCCGTCCGCGCCGGCGTCCAGTCGGCGGCGGGGTGGCGGCTGGTGCTCGGTGTCTTCAAGCTGCGCATCGGCGTGCTCATCATGTTGACCTCCATCGCCGGCATGGCCATCGTGCCTGGGGGATCACGCTCCATTGCGCAGATGCTGGTGCTGGCGTTCTCGATATTGCTCGCTTCGGCCAGCGCGGGTGCGTTCAATCAGTACGTGGAGGCCGACAGTGATCGCCTGATGGCTCGCACGCGCGAGCGCGCCTTTGCCAGCGGGGCGCTTGCGCGTGGCCGAGGTTGGTTGATCGTCATGGCCGCCATGCTGGTCTTGGCGGTGGCCATGACCGCTGGGTGGGTGAATTGGGTGGCCGCCGCCTTCGTGCTTCTGGGCGCACTGACTTACGGCGTGATCTATACCTTGATCCTGAAGCGGCGCACGGCATGGAACATCGTGATCGGAGGCGCGGCCGGCGGTTTTGCGGCACTGGCGGGTTCGGCTGCGGTCAATCCTTCTCTGGGCCCGCAGGCTTGGTTGTTGGGGTTGATTCTGCTGCTGTGGACGCCGCCACATTTCTGGAGCCTCGCCATCGCCAACCGGGCACAGTATGCGGCCGCAAACGTGCCAATGCTGCCGGTGGTGATCGGTCCCGCGCGAGCCGCGCAAATCGTGCACGCGAGCGCGGTGGCGCTGGTGGCCACTTCGTTGCTGCCGCTGGCATTCGGGTCGGGGTGGGCCTATGGGTTGGGCGCTGCAATTGGTGGCGCGCATTTCCTGCGCCGGACGGCGGCGCTGGCGCGAGATCCAGCGCGTGAACGTGCCATGGCGGCTTTTTTTGCATCGATGGTGCAACTTAGCGTGTTGATTGTGGGAATCTTGATCGATGCAGCAATGCGTTGAAACGCGCGGTGCAATGGTCCTGCCTGGTTGGCGGGGCATGTGGCGTGCGGGACTCGTGGCTGGCCTGCTGGCACTGACTGCCAGTGGCGTGTGGGCCGATGGCGGTCGTGGTACAGCCGTCCGGGCGCCAGGCGAGGTGCCATCGCTGAATGAAGCGGAGGCGGTGCGTCTGGCCAAGGAAGCGATCGGTCGCAAGGTGCCGGACATCGTGATGCGCGATCGCCGCGGCAGGCCGGTGCGCCTGTCGGACTACCGGGGCAAACCCTTGTTGGTGAGTTTCATTTACACCGGCTGTTTTGAGGTGTGCCCGACGCAAACACGCTCGTTGTACGAATCCGTCAAGGGCCTGGACACCATGCTTGGCCAGAGCCAGTTCAACGTGGTCAGCATCGGATTCAATCAGCCGTTCGATTCGCCCGAGGCCATGCGCTCGTTCTCGGCCCAGCATCGCATTCAGCACCGCAACTGGGAATTTCTGAGCCCGCCGACCAATCAGGTCGATGCATTGACGCAGGCCTTCGGATTCAGTTGGGTAGCGACTCCGGCCGGATTCGATCACGTGCTGGGGGTGACCGTCGTCGATGCCGATGGGCGCATCGCCAGCCAGGTGCTGGGTGATGTCGTG